>JAYUZA010000063.1:0-7578 GCA_043752145.1 Flavobacteriales bacterium | reverse complement strand
AACTACAATACCAACAAGCATTGGAAAACTACAAAAACTTGAAAAGCTTTATTTAGCCGGAAACAAATTACAAAAACTTCCTTCTGAATTTTTTAATTTAAAGGCTTTGAAGCTTCTCAATCTGTCTGACAACGATCTTATAAAATTGGATAGCAATATTTGTAAGTTATCTAGTCTTGAAGACCTTGACCTAAGTGGAAATATTAACTTAAAATCAATCCCGGAGAGCCTTGGCATGTTGAAACTGCTTACGGATATTGATTTATCAAACACACAAATAAAGCAGCTGCCTAAATCATTAATAAATCTTCCAAAAATTGAACGTATTAAATTGTGCAAGACACTTATCGACAATACAAAAGAAATTGATGTGCAATATAAGGGCAAAATTGATTGGGAATGGAGTTGCAGAGATTTAGAAAAGCTTCTTGTGAATTTTGAAGAAAAATACGGGAAGGAGACAACTAAATTGACTTCCAAAAAAGATACTTTAATTTTCAATTACATCTACTCATACAATGAACCTAATGTTATTGACGAAGAATACACAAAGACTATAACTATTAGGTTATTAAAGGAGGTAATCGAAAATAAAAAGACATTAACTATTCCCGACCCTAACGTTGTAATATGCGTGACCTTTTTTAGTGTTTGGTATTTCAACACAGACTATAAGGACTTGCAGGGGCAAATTCAAATAATTGAAACAAAGAATAATAAAATTAAGCTTTCAATTTCGCTGACAGGAAAATTTAATGGACAAGAGGAAACGCGTGAATTAATTAATAAGGTGTTAGAGTATGACAAATAGAAAATGGCTTATAACAGGACTTGCCGGTATTGGTAGATATGTGGTTAAATGAATCTTTATGCTTCGCATAAAGTTTTGTGCATTCGGATAGGTTAGTGTAGATAATCCGCCACAAGTGCAAATGATGTTATTTAATATTGATCATTCACTAACCTTACTCAACTCCAATCCTCGGTCCCTAGCCCTCTTCAATCCTTTGGTTAATCCCTCTCTCATTTTATATTCATCAAACACTTCAAAGGCAGCAAATGTTGTTCCGCCTTTAGAAGCAACTGTTGTAATAAGTTCATCCAATGTTTTTCCCGAACGGTCGTATAAACGAAAAGCACCAAACATGGTTTGTTTTACCAATTGGGTCGAAATTTCTTCGGTAAATCCCAATTCTTTTCCTGCTTCAACCATTTGTTTTAAAATATAAAAGAAATAAGCGGGTCCACTTCCGCTAAGTGCGGTTACTGAATTTAAGAGTGTTTCATCTTCAAAATAAATGGCTTCACCGGTAGTAAAAAGCAGCGCTTCAATTTTTTCAACTTCGCTTTTACTCAAAGCCGAGGCTGTTTTGTATCCGGTAATTCCCAATCCGTATTCTATTGGCGAATTTGGCATAGCACGCACAATTTTTTGGCAATTAAGTGATGTTTGCAATTGTTCAATGGTTATTCCGGCCATGACCGAGAACACAATTGTTTTAGCTGAAATTAATTTTTTCACAGTGTCAACGATGGTATTAAAATCCTGTGGCTTTACCGAGATAATTATCAGGTCAGCTTCAATATTCGGGATGTTCTCCTTGGTAAATTCGTGTCCGAACGAAGTTTCACCTTTATCAATGGACTTTCGCAGAATATACAATTCCTTTTCTTCGATCATTCCTGATTTTACCAATGTTTTGGCATAAATTTTACCGAGATTTCCGTAGCCGATGATAATTGCCTTCATACTTACTTTATTAATTTAATCTAATGCAAAGCTTTGTTTCTTTTTTTTGACCACAGATTTTTTCAGATTACTCAGGTTTCACAGATTTCAATCTGTGTAATCAGCGAAATCTGAAAAAATCTGTGGTTAAACAGGGGAGGGGTGGCTGTAATTTTAACTATCCATGGTTACGTCTTTAGTATTGTATTTAAATCTGTGCAATCAGCGAAATCTGAAAGAAATCTGTGGTTAACGGGGGTGCGGGAATCAGTGTTAATCTATCGCTAAAATCCCTGTCATTTTTTTAATTTCCTCCTCAATTTCACCCAGCGACTCATACAATTGCTTAAACGAATCGATCACAAAATAATCGGTCTGGATTTCGGAATTCACAAAATGTTTATGCATAATGGTCTTTACATCAAAAGGAAAATGATTGGCATTATCGCTCAAACAATGATTGGTTTCACCAAACGATGAGATAATTCCCGCTCCGTAAACACGTACAGTATTATTTTCATTTATAAGACCAAATTCAATGGTAAACCAATAGATCCTTCCCAAGGCTTTTATCACTTCTTCGTTATCGGCATTTTCCAAAGCTAGTTGTGCAACACCTTTAAAGAATGCGACATAGTCTTTATTTGTCAATAGGGGAGTATGACCAAATACATCATGAAACATATCGGGTTCTTCTAAATAATCGAGTTGTTTCATTTTGCGCAACCATGTTGTGGCCGGAAATTCCTGTTTCATTAAAAGATCAAAAAAATCTTTCTCGGGAACAATTTGCGGTACCACATGTAATTTCCAACCCGTATGGGTATTCAAAATTTTATCCACTTCAGTGAAATCCGGAATTTTATCGGCAGTAAAGCCTATTATTTCCAACGCTTCATAATATACATCAGCGGCTTTTCCCTTCAGGTTTTTCACTTGTCGCTCGAACAAGGTTTTCCACACCAAACAATCCTCTTCGGTGTACTTTTCGTATTGCTGTTCCATAGTTTCTAAATTCTATTTTTATCGTCTAACCATTCCTGCGCAGGCAGGAACTTCTCCCCACATCCATGCACACACCCACACCCTCTAACGTCTCATCTCAAATTAAAAAGATCCCGATGCTGCGATCGGGATGAGTTCGACTAACCGTTTTTGCTTTGACTTATTAACGTAAAAACGGAGTCTCACTCAAACAAAAAACCCGGCATTGCTACCGGGTCGTATATAAAAAAATTAAATATCTTTTAATTAATGTATAGCGTTACCGGTTTGTCCTATAGAATAGGGCAAATAATAATAACCGGGTTGCCATTGAATTGTTTTCATTAGGTCAAAAGTAGTAATTTTTTAATTCGCTCCAAAAAAATTATACGCCCGATTGCTTTGTATAAAGCATTTTATAGAGCCCCGTGCCGCTAATGAGCTGCTGGTGGGTGCCGCGTTCAATGATCTTGCCCTCATCCAGCACAATTATTTCATCGGCATGCATTACGGTCGATACCCTGTGCGAGATAAGGAAAGTGGTTTTGTTTTTCATGAAATCAACCAAATTGGTAAGGATCTCTTTTTCGGTTTCGGCATCTACAGCGCTCAAACAATCGTCAAACAACAATATTTCGGGTTCACGAATCATGGAACGTGCAATGGTAATGCGTTGTTTTTGTCCGCCCGAGAGTGTAATTCCTCTTTCGCCAACAACCGTATCGTATTTTTTTTCAAATCCCATTATGTTATCATGCACCACAGCTTTTTTTGCATACGCTTCAACCTGTTCGGCAGTGGCTTTTCCTGATTTGGTTCCAAAGGCTATATTGCCCTCAATGGTATTGGAAAATAAAAAAGCATCTTGTGGTACACATGAAATAGTGTTCCTCAAATTATGCAATGCCAAAGTCTTTAATTCATGCTTTCCTATATATACATTTCCCGCATAAGCAGTTTGTTCGGCATTTAAAATAGTGGCAATGGTTGTTTTTCCTGAACCAGTTTTACCAATGATACCAAGTGTTTTTCCTTTTTTTACTTCAAACGAAATATTGCTTAAGGCACTCCGGGAACTTCCTGCATAATTGAAATTTACATTTTCAAAAACAATAGAGCCAAACTCGTTTTCAATTGTATTTCCGGTATGCAATTTATCGCGATACGTTTTTTCGACCATGAATTCGTTTATGCGTTCCTGCGAAGCTGCGGCTCGTTGGATCAGTGAGCTTATCCAGCCTACGCTGGCAAAAGGCCATGTAAGCATGTTTACATACAATACAAATTCACCAATATTACCAATGGAAATTTTACCGTCAATACAAAGTATACCTCCTATACATATGGTAAGTACTGTACTTAGGCCCACTAAAACCGTCATAACGGGAATAAACGAAGCATCAGTTTTAAGTAAACTATTGGCAGCTCCTTTATATTCTTCGGTTTTTGTGTCAAACCTCTTGCTGGCAAATAATTTTTTCCCAAATGTTTTTATAAGTCTGATTGCTGTAAAGTCTTCCTGCACACGGGTTGAAAGATCGGATTGTTTTTCCTGCAAGAGGCTACTCTTTTTATTTATCAGACTACTTATTTTAAAGACCAAAAATCCCATGATGGGCAATGGCGTTAGTACATATAGCGTTAGTTCGGTGCTTACCTGAAGCATTTGTGTAATAGTAATGACCAATAAAACAACGAGGTTGATTGTATACATTATTCCGGGGCCTAAATACATGCGCACTTTTCCAACATCTTCGCTAATGCGGTTCATAATATCACCTGTATTTCTCTTTTGGTAAAACGTTACCGGTAATTCCTGGTAATGTTTGTAAATTGAATTTTTAAGATCGTATTCTATCCTACGCGACATTACAATGATGGTCTGCCTTTGGCAGAAAAGAAAAAAGCCTTTAATGAGATTGTATCCCATATACAGGAGCACGAAACGGAAAATGGTCGAGTAAAATACACTGTCTTCCTTAATTTCCTGCGTTAAAACGTCACCTGCCGAATTGTGTGATGCAATGCTGTCAATTCCCTCTCGAACAAATATTTGCGCCCATACTCCGTAAAGGTCTGAAACAATGATAAATACAAGCCCAAGCCCTAAATGCCATTTATAACGCCATAGATATTTATTCAATGTTTTTAAATGCTTCATTTTCCTTAACAAATAATAAGCTGCACGCGTTGAAATTATTATAATTTTGCGCTCGTAAAACACTCAATTGTTTTATAAATAGAATAGATTTTGAACATGGTTGAAACAAAGAATACACAAACAGGTCAGGACGTTGGACCCTTGGGTCAAATGTCGACATTTGATCACGAGCAGGTTGTTTTTTGCAATGACAGAGCAACTGGTCTAAGGGCAATTATAGCAATTCACAACACGGTTTTAGGTCCTGCATTGGGCGGAACACGTATGTGGAATTATGCCAATGAAGCCGAAGCGCTTACCGATGTATTGCGTTTATCGCGCGGTATGACGTATAAAGCATCTATCTCAAATTTAAATTTGGGTGGTGGTAAAGCCGTTATTATTGGCGATAGCCGTAAAGATAAATCGGAAGCGTTATTTAATAAATTCGGAAAATTCGTTGACAGTTTAGGTGGTAAATATATTACTGCCGAAGATGTTGGAATTAATCCAACCGATATGTCATATGTTGCAAAAGAAACCAAAAGTGTTGTGGGATTACCAGGACGCAGCGGAGATCCTTCACCAGTTACAGCATTTGGTGTTTACTCAGGTATAAAAGCATGTTTGCACGAACGTTTTGGAAGCGATAGTTTGGCCGGAAAAAAAATTGCCGTACAAGGTGTTGGCCACGTTGGCGAAAGTTTAGTTGAGTTTTTGACGAAAGATGGTGCTAAAGTATATATCACCGATATTCATGAGGATACTTTGAAAGAAGTTGCGAAAAAGCATGGCGCTACAGTTGTAAGTCCTGATGAAATTTATGATCTTGATGTTGATGTATATGCTCCTTGTGCCTTAGGTGCAACAATTAATGACATTACTTTGCCTCGTTTAAAATGTTCAATTGTTGCGGGCGCTGCCAACAATCAATTGAAAGACGAGTCGGTTCACGGAAAAATATTGATGGAAAAAGGAATTATTTATGCTCCCGACTTTTTGATCAATGCCGGTGGATTAATGAATTGTTACCATGAAATTTTAGGATATAACCGTGAAGCTGCGTTGAAACAAGCCGAAGGAATTTACGGAACCCTTCAAACAATTTTTAAATTGACAAAAGAAAAAAATATTCCAACGTATTTGGCCGCAAACCAAATTGCCGAAGTAAGAATCGCGAAAGCGAAAAAATAACCCCTAATCACCAATAACCAATAACGAATAACGAATAGCCAATAACGAATAGCCAATAACGAATAACCATTAACTAATAACCAGTCCAAAAAGTATTCATAAAACCTAGTTCTTTCTCACAATGTTAACACGCAGACATTTGCGCATAAAAGTTTTACAAAGTCTTTACGCCTATTACCAGGCTGAAGAACATAGCTTGATCAAAGGTGAGAACGATCTGTTTTTTTCAGTTGAAAAAGTATATGATCTGTATTTGTTGTTCCTTACAATTCCGCTTGAATTAAAACACCAGGCCGAATTAAGGATCGAGGATAACAGAAACAAGCATTTACCTTCTACAGCCGACCTTAATCCGAATTTTAAAATGGTGAACAACCCAATTATTGAAATTCTTTCGAGTTCGGTACGATTGAAAAATGCTTTAGGAAAAAACAAAGTTTCGTGGCTCGATCAAATTGAATTGGTGAAGAAAGTGTATCAGGATATTCGCAACTCGGCTTATTACGAAGAATATTTGGATAATCCTACAAATGATTTCGAGGTACACAAAAAATTCATCATCAATATTTTTACGCATTTTGTAGTGAATAGCGAATTGGTTCAGGCTTTTATTGAAGAAGAAAGCGTGTATTGGCAGGATGATATTGATATGACCGCTACCGCGTTTATCAAGACAATTAATTCAATGAAGGAAGGCAAGGAATTGGAATTAATTCCGTTGTGGAAGAATAAAGCCGAGGACGAACTTTTTACCAAAGAGTTATTTACCAAATGCGTTTTAAAAAGGAGTCAGACCGATGCCTGGATAAAATCAAAGACCGATAATTGGGAACTTGAGCGAATTGCTTCAATGGATGTGATCTTAATGAATATGGCCATTACCGAAGCAATTATTTTTCCTTCAATACCGGTAAAAGTTTCGTTGAACGAATACATTGATCTGGCAAAAGAATACAGCACGCCCAAAAGCGGAACATTTGTAAACGGAATTTTAGATAAAGTATATGCCGAATTAAAAACGAACGGCACGATATTAAAGACAGGACGAGGATTGGTAGGTTAAAACAAAAAAATAAAACTAAAAACAGGAAATCAAAAATCAGAAATCAGAAAATTCTTGAAAATTAATTCTTGAGCCGTTTCTGATTTCCTATTTCTGATCTCTGATTTGAAATATAAAACTATGAGAATGAATAAATTTTTACTTGGAGCGGCTCTTTTAACAACACTTGTTTTGGGCTGCGGTGAAAAAAGCGATATGGTTGACGGTAAACTTTCAACTGATGTAATTGATCCGGCAAATCCGCCTATCATTAAGTTCAAGGATACTACATTTAACTTTGGTACCATAAGCGAAGGTGAAGTTGTAGCCTTTACTTTTTATTTTACCAATGTGGGTAAATCAAGTTTGGTATTGCAGGATGTTCATCCATCGTGTGGTTGTACGGTTCCAAAAGACTGGCCGAAGCATCCGATCAAACCGGGTGAAGATGGAAAAATTGATGTAACGTTTGATAGCGATGGAAAGCAA
>JAYUZA010000062.1:0-7589 GCA_043752145.1 Flavobacteriales bacterium | reverse complement strand
GAAATTTTTTTAAGCAATTCTCCATGGTTTTAAGCGGATCGGGAAAGGATACCCTTGTAGTTGATGCCTATCTTAAAGGGACCGTTCTTTCAAAAAATGATGTTGCCTACAATCCGCTGGATTATAAAAAAGCCATCCTGCAAATAAAACCGCTTGTGATGTTTGACGAGCGAACAGATAATAATAAATTGTTCAACGATTTTGTTAACGATATTACAATTGTAATAGATAAAGACGGGTTTGCGAATGTTCGTATTGAGAAGTTTACTTCATACAATAAGGACCCTTCGCTCGAAAACAAGATCAAGAACATTAAGAAAGAAATTCTTACAGCACTGGTAAAACGCGGATACAAATCAAATCCTATTGGTTTTGTTGATACGCTTAATATAGTTTGGCTCGATAGTTTGGCACGACCATTTATTGCTGTTTTTAAAGTTGGTAAATACAACAAGGATAATATTGGTGAATCGAACATCATGCTTGATGGTTTGAATAATTTCAGTAATCATGCTATCAGTTCCGATTCGGCCAGCATACGATATAGTTTGGGCATCGCCAACCCACAGGAAAAAGTTGACTGGACAACTAATAAGCCAAACGCATTTGTTACACAAATTGTACGCACGGTTTTAATGACGGGAACTGCCAACATTGGCATTTATATCAGAGGTCTGTTTAAAGCGGGTGAGGAATCATTTTTAAAACGCATTCTTGATCCGCAAATAAAAAATCTGGCGGTCGAATTAGGCGATCAGGGAATAGAATTTGATAAAATAAATATACTTGTTCCGGTGTTTTTGGCTGGCGATAAATATGAAATGAGTTATAATATTGTTGAGTTCTCACAGACGCAAAATTTTGTGTCCTGGAATAAGTTTCAATTTCACCTTGATTCCGTTCGCAAAGAAATTGAGAACAAGCTGAATGCGCAAAGCAGTTTTAAGAACAACATTCCTGTATATTATCAGCGTGTTGAAAATCAGAACGAATTTGATACCAGCAATGTTCATTTCAAGGAATGGTTCAATTTATTTGCCGATGCGTATCGCACCAATAAAAAATTGAAAATTCTTGTTGAAGCCACGGCCTCCAATGCACCAACTACCAAAGCGTATGATAATTCATTCGTGGCACGCAGAAGAGCGTCAACAACCATTGGTAATTTAAAAGCTTGTTTTACAAAATATAAAATTCAGTTCCCTGAGGAGTTGTTTAAAGATCCGTATGCTTTGTTGAAAGGACCTTTATATCACGAGGAAGATTTTTTGATCCAACATTATAAAAAATACCAGTACATAAAATTAATTCCAGTAGAAACCGATTCGTTGATACAACTTAAAGTAAAAGCAATCCCCTATCAGGTAAATTTCAGCAACAACGATTTTTTAATTCCTGACGGCAGTCTTGTATTCCAAAATTTTATTGATAATTTAATTCCATCTATCAAAAAATATGGATTTGTAGAAGTTGTTTTGGAATCAAGCGCCTCAAAAGTCCCGCCAAAAAATTATAACAGTAACCGCGTTTTAGCGTTTGAACGACTTCAAAATTCGAAAGATGCGGTATTAAGAGCAGTGGCGCAAAAGGGGTATAATCCGCTAAGGGTTATCTTTATTGAAGAGCGCCTTTTGATTCAGGGACCGGCCTTTAAACAGGGCATGGACGCACAAAACCCCCTCTATAGGGACTATCAATACATCAAAATAATACCTAAATCGTTTATAGTAAGATAATTAACAGGCAGTTAATACTTTTAGACGAATGTTGTTTTTTTACTGACAAGCGATCAACCATGTTAATTTTTTATGCCCTATATTAGGAGAAGGTTAATTTTAACCCAGGCTTGATATTATCCAAAAGGATAACTGAATCGTTTTAAAATGTATTAAAATAAATTGGTATGAGAAAATTGCTCGTTTTATTGTTTTTATTTCAGGTAAATTTTAATTCTTTTTCACAGGTTGCTGATCCAACTGGTAGCGAAAAAAATCAAGTGGTCGTTTATTTAGCCGGCCTGTCAAATTTTGAAAGTGCTAAAGCGCTTGCAAATTATTTTGATACTGTAAAAGAAAAAATCACTTTTTATAAGATCGATATGCAAACGCAAACTCTTTATTTGAGATTTGCAGAGTTCATGTCAAAGGAAGAAATCTTGCAATGTGTTCGATCACAATTTTCTTCTTCTCCTGTAGAATCTGAAAAATTGCATTTTGAACATATTTCCGAATTGGAAAATCCCACGAAGAGCGGAATAGTATTGAATAAGCAAAAATAAAGCACCATCTACATTATAAGTATGAATAAATTTTTAAAAGTAATTGTAGCGTTGTTAACGATATTCGTCAGCAACAATTTATTGGCTCAAGGCACAACGTGTGCAGGCGCCCCTGTTATTACCGTAAATGGTGCATGTGTTACTTCTTTCACTATTAATGACGCAACAGCAACAGCACCTGCGCCAAGTTGTGGAGTCACTGCTCAGGAAGGTTGGTATCAATTTACGATAGGCGCAACCTCCAATATTTCAATTGTTGGTGTGAACAGTAATAGAAATCTGGTAATTCAATTGATTTCAGGCGCCTGTCCCGGTGGATTGGTAGAAGCTTATTGCGAAAATTCGGTTGGAGCAGGTGGTGGAACGGAAACATTGTTGGCTCCCGGATTGGCGGCAGGAATATATTTTGTGAAGATTGTCAATATAGGCGGTGGGGGATCCATGAGCATGACCTCGCTTTGTATTACAACCTATACTTCAGGTGTTGCAAACGATGATCCGTGTACTGCTACCGCTGTGGCCGTAGGCGCCAGTTGCTCATATACTACCTATACAAATGCTGCGGCTACCGCAACGGCAGGGGCACCTGCTCCCGGTTGCGCAAGTTATGCAGGAGGTGATGTTTGGTTTACAGCCGTAGTTCCTGCAAGTGGGCATCTTACATTTGACAGCAATATCGGTGTAATTACCGATGGTGGAATGGCGGTTTATTCGGGCACATGCGGTTCACTCTCTTTATTATCATGTGATGATGATGCCAGTTCAAACGGTTTGATGCCTTATCTGGATATAACCGGATTAACAGTTGGTTCAACTGTATGGATTCGTTTTTGGGAATTTGGTGGTGATAATAACGGAACGTTTAATTTATGTGTTTATGATGGGGGCGCAACGGCTGGGCCTTCAAACGATAACCCATGTACCGCAACACCTTTAACCGTAAACAGCACCTGTGTTTATACAGCTTCTACCAATAGCGGAGCAACGGCATCCTCGGGGGTTCCGGCACCCGGTTGTGCAAGTTATGTCGGAGGAGATGTTTGGTTCACCGTTACAGTTCCTGCCAGTGGTCAATTAATCTTTGATAGTAATACCGGTGTTATTACTGATGGTGGAATGGCTATTTATTCAGGAACTTGTGCGTCTCTTACGCTTTTAGCATGTGACGATGATGCAAGTACAAACGGATTAATGCCTATGATCTCCTTAACCGGTTTAACACCCGGCACTACCCTGTACGTTAGGTTCTGGGAATATTCAAACGATAATCAGGGAAGTTTTTCTATTTGTGTTCACGACCCATGTTCTTCGGGATGTAGCGGAACGCCAACTGCCGGAACAACATCGGCATCACCTGCCAGCACCAGTTGTGCTTCCTTGGCTACTACATTAACTTTAACAGGATCCAGTACCGGTTGTGGTATAAGTTACCAATGGCAAAGTTCGCCCGATAATATTGTTTGGACAAATATTGCAGGCGCTACGGCACTTACATATGCCGCAAGTGTTGGTGTGAATACGTATTTCAGATGCATCGTTACTTGTTCCTATAGTGGTTTAACAGCTACATCAACCACAACGTTAGTAACGTTCTCAGGAGTGCTTCCGGCAAATGACCTGCCGTGTAGTGCGCTTTCATTGTCGTTGGGAATTTCAACTACGGGTAATAACAGTTGTGCGACAAATACATCGGAAGGATCTGCCCCTGTATGTTGGGTAAATGGAGGAGCTGCACAAGTGAACACGGTTTGGTATACATTTGTTGCTCCTGCATCAGGTCAGGTCAGCATTCGTACAGGTTTAGGAACGTTAACCAATACACAAATAGCTGCATATTCGGGAGCATGTGGTTCATTAACCATGATCGCATCGGCCTGTAATAACGATATAACACTTTGTACCGAAACACAATCATGGTCTGAACTTGTTTTAACAGGATTAACTCCGGGCACAACTTATTATGTTGCGGTTGACGGATATCAGGCCTTGCAAGGCGACTTTTCAATTATTGCTATTGACGGAACATCGGTATGGCCGGTTATTTTCGGCCAGGATTGTTCGGCACCAATGCCGGTTTGCTCGCAAATTTCAAGTATTGGTAATCCGGGTTTTATTGGAAGTGGTAATTATTGCGATTATCCCGGCAGTACCGGTTGTCCTGCAGGTTCATGTATATTTGTAGGAGAGAGAAATTCGGTTTGGTATAACTTTTCAACCAGCGCTGCAGGAACCATAATGTTTACCTTAACACCAAATACCCCTGTAGATTATGACTGGGCTTTATATGATGTTACCGGAAACGCAGCGGCATGTTCACAAATTGCAGCAGGAACATTACTGCCTGTACGATGCAGTTATTCAGGATTAACAACAGCTACAGGAATGGGCGCACCGGGAACTGAAACGTGTGATGGTACTTTGGGAACGCTTGATGCGTGGGCTTCAACCATGGCTGTTCCTTCGGGTGGGCAATATATTTTATTTGTAAGTAATTTCAGCACTTCTACGTTTGTAGGGTATACGTTAGATTGGGGAACATCGCCCATTAACTACTCGGCTGCGTCAACCTTAACATGGACCGGTGCTACAAGTACTAATTGGAACCTCTCGCAAAACTGGGGCGGTTGCGGAGTTCCGGATTGTACCAAGGATGTTGTTATTTTTAGCGGACCAACCAATCAGCCAAATATCCTTACAGGAACAACAATGAGTTGCAGAAGTATCACTATTCAAGCGAGTGCTTCGCTAACCCTTAGTGGCACGGGTCAGTTAAATGTTTGTGGCGATTTTACCAATAACGGATCTTTAATTACTTCTAATACATCAACGGTTAATTTTGTGGGGACTGCACTTCAAACAATTTCAGGAAGTGTATCAGGCACAAATGCTTTTGGAAATCTTACGGTAACAAAAGCAACCGGATCGGTTATTACAAATCAGGCTACTGATATGAAGGGAAATCTTACCACTGCCACCGCCACAAGTATTTTAAATTTGAACGCACAATATATTAAAGTTGCCGGCAATTTTGTAAATAATGCAGGCGCAACAACCATGACCGGAGTAGCAGGAAGTACTATTGAATTTAATGGAACGGCAGCGCAAACCTATACACAAGGAAGTTCAACACTTGATCTTGATCAGGTTTTAATGAATCATTCAAGTACCGGATTAACCTTATTAAGTGATATGAATTTATTGGCAACAACAGGAACCCTTACACTTACTGCAGGTAAAATAATTACCGGTGCCCTTCAGGTTTATGCAAAGCGTTCGAATATTGCTGCTGTTACCGTGGGTAATGCTACAAGTTACGTTGAAGGGTTTTTAAGACGGGCAGTTTCAGGAACAGGCGCATTTGAATTTCCTGTAGGAACTTCGGTTAAGGGATATCAACGTGCAACGGTTGATTTTACAACAGCCACAACGCTGATAAATAATTTAAGGGCCAATTTTAATAACTGGGCGGTAGTGCCCGGACCGTTAGGAACAACTGATTGTACGGTACCGTATAATTTGCCTTTCCTGGATAATGGTTACTGGACCATTAATGCCTTCAACGGAGCCGGAACACAAATTACAGGTGATGGGGTTTATACATCAACCTTATGGCCGAGTGTTGGTTCGTATACCAATGCTGCATCGGCAGTTGAATGGACAGTTGCAAAAGACCCTACCAATACGCTTGCCTGGTCAATTGTTGGAACGTGTAATTTAGCCAGTACAGTTAATCAGGTAATTCGTAATGCCATGTCAGGGTTTTCGGGATTTTCGGTTGAGCAATCGACCACAACCTTGCCTGTTGAATTAATTTCTTTTACAGGAGAAAAAGCAAACAAGAACCATTTTTTAAAATGGAACACCGCTTCTGAGATCAACAACCAATGGTTTGTTTTGGAACAATCGGGTAATGGATTTGACTTTATTGAAATTTACAGAACACCCGGACAAGTAAATAGTAATTCTTCTATAGCCTACGACTTTTTGTTCAGATATCCTGACCCGGGTTTAAATTATTATCGTTTACGCCAAATTAATACTGATGGAACATCTGCGTACTCTGATATTGTTATTTTGGATAATACCAGCGACCTAATTACACTTAATAATTTGTATCCGAATCCTACAAATGGTGATATTCAATTTGATCTTACTTCGGGCGAAAGCGAAAGTTTTAGTATTGAAATTTATGATATTGCAGGTAAGATCGTCATGCAAAAAAAACATATACAAGATGAAGGTAAACGAACCGTGAGCTTGCCAACAAGCGAATTGGCACGTGGTGTTTATACACTTAAAGTATTAGGCAATACGAGCAATTTTAAATCCATTAACCGAATAGTTCGAAATTAATTTCAAAGCATCTTAAATAGTAAGAATACCCGTTTATCTAATCGGGTATTCTTACTATTATAATCGGTTATATTTTTAACGCTTTAAGAATATAACGATAGTAAAATTAATTTTTTTATCCGTTTCATTTTTTGTTTTATCTTGCGACATGAATCCTTTTAGCCGTATTCTTTTTTTTATGTTAGCTGGTATATGTTTTTCAGGCATAGCATCAGGGCAAGGAAATACCAACCCGTATCAAAACCGGCTTATTGCCAAGTATTATACACCAGCCGAGCTTGATTATTTACAAACGAATCTTCCTCAAAAATTCAATCAGGTAAAGTTTTTTTATATCTATTCTTTTTATGTAACGGCATTACCTTGTACCGGTTGTCCTGCGGCAAATCTTTCACTTGTGGATGTTCGCGATTATGAATCGTACCGTTTACCTGATCAGTTGGTCACCATTAATGAACCCTCAAAAGGTTATAGCATTACGCTAATCTCTAAGCGTGATCTTGAGCAAATGATCAACAAGGCCAATGGTCCGAAAGAGCGCCCGAAATCAGTTGGTGGAGTTAAGTCAAATTTATTTATTTATCAGCGTACTGCACGTGTATATACAGTTAATAAATGGTAGCGGGTAAAAAAATAAAGTTTATTCTTGTTCTGCTGATGAGTTTTTGTCGGGCAAGTCTTTTTGCGCAAACGCCAACAGCAGCCTGTAGTGTGGGTGCAGGGAATCAATTAGTACCAGGCGGGGCATGTGGTTCAGGAACAATTACTGATGCAACCGTTGCGGATGCCTTGGCGCCAAGTTGTGGTGCTATTGCCAGAGATGGTTGGTTTTGGTTCACGGCCACCGGATCTTCGCACACCGTAACAGCAATTTCAGGTAACAGACAATTATTACTACAGGTTTTTTCAGGAGTCTGCGGTGGTCCTTATACCGAGATCGGTTGCGGAAATATAGATT
>JAYUZA010000061.1:0-7597 GCA_043752145.1 Flavobacteriales bacterium | reverse complement strand
CATCTCCTTCCTCCTTTTAAAGGAGGTGCCCCACATAACTATTTGTTTTAAGAGTGAGTTAAGGGGCGGAGGATTTTGCAGTTAAACAAATCCCCCGGCCAAAATATTTTGGTTGAATCTGGTTTTTCATTAGGCCACCCCTCCCGAGGCACGAGGGATAAAAAGGGGATTGAACGTCACGCTAAAGAATCAAAATACTTCTTTGTAAATCTAAAATCAACCTTTGTCAAATGTTCTACTTTTTTTGAATTGATAGTACGTTTATACGATTCGGTCTTCATGTCAAATATTGGAGGAGCATTGCTTATTTTTCGACTCGCCTTCGTATAAAATTCCTTTTTATTATATGGAGCAGTAACGCTTAAATTATAGATCCCGTGAATTTTTGATGGAAGCAGTTTTTCAACTACGGCACAAATATCCAAAGCATGAATAAGGTTTACGCTGGTAAACGGCCCCTTTAAATTTATTTTGCCGGCCAAAAAATTCCCCGGATCGCGATCGCCACCAAATAAACCCGAACAGCGTAGAATAAAATGTTTTTTAAATCGTGTTGAAATTACAGCCTCAGCTTGAAGCATTTTACCGTGTCCTGCTTGGTCTTTTTCCAAATAATCGCCACTTATATCAGGATAAACCGATGTGCTGCTGATAAAAAACACAAGTGCCTCTTCGGTTATTTTTAAAACGTATTTAGCAAGTGTATCGGCATAATCGCCTTTAATTTTTGAAGGAGGAACGCAAATAAAATGAATAGGGGAGTCGGTAAATTCTAGGGATATATTTTCTGCGGTATCTAAATTGATCAAAAAACCGGTATATCCGTTTGTTTTAAGATCATCTAATTTATGAGGAGTTGTTGTAGATGCTTTTATTGCATAGCCTTTTTGTTTTAGCTGTTCGGCTAAAAAAACTCCGAGCCAACCAAGTCCGAGTATAGAGATAGTCTTATCCATTGATTCCGAAATCATGTTCAATAACTGTTCGCATATCGGAAAAATCGCCTGAAACAAATTCATTCTTAGAATTAATGAACCAAACTCGCTTGCATAAACTCATGGACGTATGATAATCATGGGTGGTGTAAATAATGAGTTTATTTTCACTTGTAGAAAGCTCGTGTAGCAATTCGGTGATCATTTTTTTATTTGGTATATCCAAACTTGCCGTGGGTTCATCCAATAAAATAAGTGGCGTTTCATAAATAAACGCACGCGCTATTGCTACCAATTGTTTTTCTCCGTCACTCAAATACGAATGGTCTTTTTTAAGCAGCGGTTGCAATTTTAATTTTTCAATCCAGTATTGGGTCACTTCATGATCTTTAGCGCTGAACAATCCCAATCCACCGGTAAATCCCAAGCGTGCGGTCAATAATAATTCATGTGTTGAAATGGATTGTACAATATGTTCGCGTGATCCCATAAAGGTACAAATGCGCGACCAATCGGAAATGGGTGTAGATTTTAATACTTTGCCGAACGCTTGAATGCTTCCTGGGTTATTTAATAAATGTCCGGCAATGGTTTTTAGCAAGGTTGTTTTCCCTGCTCCGTTCCTGCCAAAAAATACAATGGTTTGTCCGGCCGATTCTTTTACCGAAACCGGTTTTTGCAACAAAGGTGTGTTACCACCTTTTACTTCTATGTTTATCAACTCAAGCAATGCGGTTCCTCCTTGATCGTAACAGAATATAAATAATAAATGGCGCTCCCAAAAATGACGTTACACTGTTTAATGGAACATTTTGTCCCAGGAATGTCAAACGCGAAATGGTCAAACATATTAAGCCAATATTGGCCGCAATAAGCAAGCTTCCAAAAATGAGATAAAAATGACGTGATGTGTTCAGGAACATGCGCGTGATGTGTGGAACGCAAAGACCTATGAACGCAATAGGACCGCAATACCCTGTTACCACCGCGCACAAGAGTCCGCTTAAAATGATCATAAGCCGACCTGAAACAACTTTGTTTATTCCTGCGTTACGTATGGTTTGATCGCTGAACTGGAATGCGTCCAAGGCTTTGGAAAAGGACATGGAAATAAGAATAAGAATTCCCGCAACTATTGTAATAATTCCTACATCATCCATATCGGTTTTTGAAAAACTGCCGAATCCCCAGTAAACAAATGTTTTTACATTTTGCGCATCGGTATTAGATAATAGTAAAGTTTCGCAAGCGCCTAAAAAATAGGTAATGAGTAATCCGATGATCAATAATGTTTCGATGTTACGAATACGGAATTGAATTAAGGACAATAGAAACAATATCGCAATAGCACCAACCGCTGCGAACAAGACCATAATTAATTTCGCGTCTGTTTCTCCACTCATCAATTGCGGAAAGCATACAAGCAACAAAGCAATTCCAAATGATGCGCCTGAACTTACACCCATAACCGAAGGTCCGGCTAATGGATTTCTGAAATACGATTGCATGATTATTCCACTAACAGCTAAAGCAGCCGAAGCTATAATGGCAGTGAGCGCCTCGGTCATGCGCAGTTCATATAGTATAAAACTATTGGCTTCGTCTGAGATGTGTTGAAAGGTGAGAGCCTTGAAAACATCTTCGTTGGGTAAACCAACCGCACCAACAAAAATACAGAGTATATAAAACACCGGTAACAAAAGCAGCAGCACTAATAATTTGAGTTTTATGGAACGATCGTTGAGCATTTATTATTCGGCAAGCTTTTTAAAATATTTTGGTTTATACTTTCCAGGATAGCCCATTTCATGCAAACCATCCTGACCCCAAAAATGAAAAATAAGATCCTTAAGTAAGACGTGTGGTTCAATTACCGCTTCACCAAAAAAGTCATCTTTGGCTGAATTGCAAACTATAACATTTTTGTTTTGAAAAGGAGGAAGTGTTTCGAATACTTTGTTTTGTTTTGCTAGTGACGAGAGGGTTATTTCCAATGGAGAATAATCTGTAAAGATCCAATATTTAGCATATTTGGCATGCGTAATAATCCATTCCGTATTTTGTGGTTTCACATTGTTTCCATCCACTGCTTCAAATGCGTAATTTAATCCGGCATCGTTAATGAGTTTTGCAGCAAAACTGTTTTTGCCCGGTACATGCCAAGTATTATCAATGGGTTTACCTAACATGGCAATGGGCGTCACGCGTTGGGGGCCTTTACCCAACCTATAAGTAATTCCTGTCGCTTTTTTGTATTCTGCAACAATATCATTAAAGCAATGTAATGCGTCAATGGGTTTATTCGTCAATAATCCCGCAACTTTTATCCATTCCGCTCTTCCTAAAGGATCTTGTTCTAAATATTCAGCATTATTCACTACAATTATTCCCGCTTTTTCATAAGTCGTATAATCACATCCGGGACAAGGGTATATCATTAATATTTCAGGATTCAATTTAATTATTATTTCACGGTTCAAGTTATCGTCTTTTCCCAATTCGGTCACACCGTTTTTTGCGTAGGTTGCTTTCAAGTTTGAGTCAAGTAAATAACTCATGGCCGACATTCCTTTGATCATATCATTGGCGCCAATGGCATCAAACAAAAAAGCGTGTGTAGTAGAAGTTATGGCAATGTTTTTGAAAGGGAGATCTTTTTTATTAAGATCAAGCGTTTTGTAAATTTGATTCGTGTCATCGGGATTCCTACTCGTAAAACGAATTACCGAATCGTTTTCATAAATTGTAAATCCCTTTGCGTAGGTTGGATTTAATATATGTTTTTTCCAGAAATCACTTTTTGAAATCTCTTTCGTTGCTTTTTTCTCTCCGCAACTAAACAAAATACAAACGAGAACGCTAACAATCCAATGCTTGCCTGTTTGAAAACGAAACGCTTTGCTTCGTAATAATTCTGATGTCCGATGTCTGATGTTTGATGTCTGACGCATTACTTTCTTTCTCGAATTAAATCAAGCTCAGTAAAATCAAAATCAGGATTCGGACAATCAATAATCATTTGTGTAACCAATTTGCTGTTTTTATCAATTATAAACTCAACTGTTCCGCGGGGAAGGGAAGGGGCATCCTTAAAATCAAAAAAGAATTTATTGTCTTTCCAGTAATGCAGATCAGCATAATACATGGATGTATGATCCATTTTAAAGCTCAGCTGACCTTTTTTTTCGTCAACGGTTACGCTACCATATACTTTTCCGCTGTATTTTCCCGAATAGGCTTCCAGATCTAACGGAGCTTTAACACCTGTTTTTACATCCTTCCACATTTTTTCATCAGCTTCTTTTGACTTGGAGTCATTTTTCGAAATAATATCATAATACTTACTTGCATAGTCTTCGTGTTTTTGTTTCATCATAAAATCCAAAACATCATACATTAAAATTCCCGGAAGACCCGAACCCGCATTGCATAAAATAACCAAACCGAATTCTTTTTCCGGCACAAAAGCAACGTGTGAGATCATTCCATCCAATCCTCCACTATGATTCACCACAAGTGAACCATGGTAATCAAATAAATTCAATCCCATACCGTAAGCGGCCAAATGTTTTGACGGATGTAAGCTTCCTGAAAATCTGGAAACCGGTGTTGCTGTTACAGGCTGAATTAATTTTGAAAAAGCATTGGCGTTAATTATCTCATAATTCTCGCCATATTTCCCTTCTCTTAAAAGCGACTGGATCCATAAGCACATTTCGTTCACCGATGAATTAATGCTTCCTGCAGGCGCAATATTGTCCCAGTCAACGTATGGAATTGCTATGTTTTTTCCATCACGCTGCGCATGGGGACTCGCAACATTTTTCTTGGGATTATTTTTTATAGAAGTGTTGGTGTTTTTCATGTCCAGCGGCTTGAAAATTCGTTGCTTAATAAATTCATCATAAGTCATACCACTTATTTTTTCGATCACCAAACCCGCGGCTAAAAAATGAATGTTTGAATAACCGAATTTTTCACGAAAACCAAAAGCCGGTTTTAAATACTGACTTCTGCGCACAATTTCTTCGCGCGAATGATCGGTTGCGTACCAGATAAGATCACCTGAAAAGGTTTTTAAACCGCTGTGGTGGGTTAATAGGTCGCGTACTGTCATTTCCTTTGAAACATAATCATTATAAGCAGCAAACCATGGTAAAATATCAATTACCTTATCTTCAAATTTTAATTTACCGTCTTGTACAAGCATGGCGATGGCCATAGCTGTAAACGCTTTTGTGTTAGAAGCGATCCCGAATTGTGAATAGGCATTTACCGGTTCAGGATGATTAAGATTAAGAACACCGAATCCTTTTTGAAAGAAAATTTTGTCTTTATATGTAATTGCAACGGCTAATCCCGGAACGTTATATTGCTTACGGGCCGCTTCAATAAATGTTTTTAGCTGATTGGTGTCAAGATCGTTGGTTTGTGAAAAACTGTTGCTAATGAAAACAAACAGGATAAAGAGGCTAAATAATTTTTTGCTCATAATAATTATTTTTTAAATGTCTTCGTGAATCGGTTCCGATGCCTCGGGATGGTTTCATGGTTAAAAATTTGGATAAAAATCGTTGGTCAATTTAATATATTCTGCCGAATACCCGCCTGCTGAATCATAAACAAACAGTTTTTTTTCTTCAACATCACACTTAGTCAAGCTAACTGTTATCAAAATGCGTTCCGAAATTTCGTGTGACTTGGTAAAAACGTGGCAAATGCGGGATTTATAGAAGTCGTTTTTGTTAAGAATGGATAAAACGGTTTCATGGTCTTGGGTTGGAATGATCATAGAAAGCTGTCCGATTTCAGTCAATAGTGATGTTGCTTTTTGTATAAAACGGCCAAATTCCTCTTTTGAAAAATGGCGTGCATGGGTCCTTCTTTGTTCGGGTGTTGGCAAGGCATTCAGGAAATAAGGTGGGTTGGTAACAACGTGGTCGAACCTGTTTGAAAATTCGTGTGTTAGAAAATCATCCTGAATTAGAGTCAGCCTGTTTTTCAAAATAGAATTGTCAAAATTATCTCTGGCCTGCAGACAAGAATTTTTATCAATTTCTATTCCGTAAACATTTGTTTCAGGATTTTTTTTGGCAGCCATCAGCGCAATTAATCCGCTGCCAGTACCAATGTCTAGAATAGTTGTAGCATTATAAAAGTTGGTCCATGCGCCCAATAAAACACCATCAAACCCGACTTTGTGCGCGCACAAGTGGTGATGAATTGTAATTCCTTTCAATAAAAAGGGATCACTGTTCTTCTTCCCTCTCATCGGGATCAAGGTTTAGGTACAGATCGATCAATCCTTCGGGAAGATTTGTATAAATAATTTTTTTTGCACGGTCAATTTTTTGAACGAATGGTTTTTGAAGCGGAACAAGAATTTCTTTTTCATTAAAAGTTGTACTGGCAACCATGCTTGAACCGTAATCGGTAACATCCTGAATGGTTCCTATATCACCATGAATTTCATCAACAATGTTATAGCCATCCAGTTCGTGAAAATAGAAATTTGTTTCATTTAAAGGAGGAAGCGCGCTTAAGGGAAGAAAAAGGGTATTGCCACAAAGTTGTTCGGCTTGATCCTGTGAGGTAACATTCTTGAATTTTACCTGCGCAAAATTATTTTGTTTGATAACAATTGATTCAATAAAAAAAGGAATCAGTTGTTTATTGATCTCAATAAAAACTGATTCCAATTTTTTATAACGATTTGCGTCATCAACATCAAGATGTATGGAGCAATCGCCTTTTAATCCAATTGCTTTAACTACGTAACCGAGGTTAAAACACTGGGAAAGATTCATTATTCCGGAGTTTCGGTAGTTTCGGCTGCAGGTGCTTCTTCTTTTGATTCAGCAACAACTACAGGTTCAATATGTGCAGGCTCTTCATGAACTGCTTCCTGTTGTTTGGCAGCAATTTTTTGAGCTTTTGCATTGTTTACATCTACTTCATGTTTCTTACGGCTGCGAAGATCTTCTTCCTGAGCTTTTGTTAAACCTGCTTTTTTGCCTTCAATTTTAGTTGCTTTTTCCTGAATCCACTTTTCAAATTTAGCGTTAGCCTGATCTGCTGTTAAAGCGCCTTTAGCTACACCTTTATCTAAATGATTTTTCAATAAAACACCTTTGTAAGTCAAAATTGCTTTTGCTGTATTGGTTGGTTCAGCTCCAACTTTTACCCAATGTAAACAACGATCAAAATGAATGTCAATTGTAGCGGGATTTGAAGTAGGATCGTAAACACCTAATTTTTCAATAAAACGACCATCACGTGGTGTGCGGGCATCTGTTGCAATGATGTGAAAAAAGGGTTTTCCTTTTTTACCGTGGCGCTGTAAGCGAATTTTTGTTGCCATGTTTTTAATTTTTAGGGTACACGACCCGGTTAATTAATTTTTTTAGTAAGGCAAAAGCCGTGAGGCATAAGGCATAAGTGCCATCAGCCGGGTTTTTGCTTCCTCTTTTTGAGGGTTGCGAAGATAGGATGTTTTACAATTATGTTGACAGCATGATGGTAATAAATTAGAAAATCAACAAAAACACTTGATTTTCAATGAATTAAACTTATGAATTACGAACGGTGTAAAACTAACAATTCTTAGCCGAATTGTTTGTATTTGGGGTTGTGATTTAAATCGTGTTAGGTTCAAATCCATT
>JAYUZA010000060.1:0-2958 GCA_043752145.1 Flavobacteriales bacterium | reverse complement strand
CAAAACCTATTTTTCCTTCATGTGTTACGGTTGATCCCATAATAGCAAGTTCGGTATAGGTTATATTGTCTTTCCATTCGCTTGTGGTTTCAAACAGATCAAAATGTTTCATGAAATCAGCAGTTTTGTTTTTGCTCACGTCAATTTTGGTCCCATAACTTGTAAAAAAGAAGTAAGCCCCGATCAACATTAAAAAAAGTCCACTGGGAAGAATGAAGCATCCTGCGAGAACAAAGAATGCCGCGATTCCCGATCCTTTGTCGCCAAAGTATTTTCCTCCTTTGATGGAAACTATTTTCCCGTCAAAATTATCCAGTAAGTCATCTGCTTTACTCATGTGTCAATTTTTCTCGCGCTTGCCTGCCGAAATGAAATGTAGGCAGGTCTCATGTCTATATCTTCTGTAACAAATTCGTCAAACTCACTTTATCAGCAATAATATCTTTAATGGCCGAAATAGGAATACGTTCCTGCTTCATAGTGTCACGCTCGCGAATTGTCACCGTTTGGTCTTCCAATGTTTGATGATCGATGGTAATGCAATACGGGGTTCCGATGGCATCCATTCTCCTGTAACGTTTTCCGATCGAATCTTTTTCTTCGGTAAAACAGCTGTAATCGAATTTGAGATCGTTGAATATTTTTTCGGCTACTTCAGGTAGACCATCTTTCGCTAACAATGGTAAAATACCAACTTTAACAGGTGCTAATGCAGGAGGTATTCGCAATACAACACGTTCGCTTCCATCTTCCAGTTTCTCTTCTGTATAGGACGCAGAAAGTAATGCAAGGAACATACGATCTAATCCAATGGATGTTTCGATCACATAAGGAACATAATTTTCATTCATCTCGTGATCGAAATACTGTAATTTTTTTCCGCTGAATTGTTCGTGTTGTTTCAGATCAAAATCGCTGCGTGAATGTATTCCTTCCAATTCTTTAAAACCCATGGGGAAATTGAATTCAATGTCGCAAGCGGCTTTTGCATAATGCGCCAGTTTAATATGATCGTGGAAACGGTAATTTTCAGGTGCTATTCCCAATGCATGGTGCCAACGCATACGCGCACTTTTCCATGTTTCATACCATTCGCCTTCGGTTCCAGGTTTTACAAAGAACTGCATTTCCATTTGCTCAAATTCACGCATACGGAAAATAAACTGACGTGCAACGATCTCATTACGGAAAGCTTTTCCTGTTTGCGCTATACCGAAAGGGATTTTCATCCTTCCTGTTTTTTGTACATTTAAAAAATTCACGAAAATTCCTTGCGCGGTTTCGGGACGAAGATAAATAGTAGCTGCCTCACCTGAAACAGAACCCAATTCGGTACTGAACATTAAGTTGAACTGACGCACTTCGGTCCAGTTACGTGTTCCCGATACCGGACAAACAATTTCCAGGTCAACAATTATCTGACGCACGGCTTCAAGGTCTCCGCTTTCCAGCGAAGCACGCATGCGATCTTCAATACTTTTTATTTTTTCATTATTGCGTGCAATATTCGGATTAGTTTCCCTGAACATTTTTTCATCAAAGGTCTCACCAAATTTCTTCGCTGCTTTTTCAACTTCTTTTTCATTTTTCTGACGAAGTTTTTCAATTTGTTCTTCTATCAAAACATCGGCACGGTATCGTTTTTTTGAATCTTTGTTGTCAATTAATGGATCATTAAAAGCATCAACGTGACCTGAAGCTTTCCATGTTGTTGGATGCATGAAAATAGCCGCATCAATTCCAACAATGTTGGAATTCAATTGGGTCATACTTTTCCACCAGTAACTACGAATATTGTTTTTAAGCTCAGAACCTAACTGACCATAGTCGTAGGTAGCACTAAGGCCATCATAAATTTCACTGCTGGGAAATACAAAGCCGTACTCTTTGCAGTGGCTTATTACATTCTTTAATTTGTCTTCATTTGCACTCATGGGGGCGAAGATAAGTAAAAAAGTTATTCGTTATTAGTTGTCCGTTATTCGGGGGCGTGAGCGTGATTCACGTGATCGGTAAAACGGGTGTGGAATAAATCCCTGGCGATTTTAGATATCTTCGGGCCAAAGGCGCGAACAATAAACCCTATGTGTCCTATGTGAACTATGTGGTTAAAATAAGTTTGTGACTTTGGTGAAATTTGGTGTTTTTGTGTTTTGGTGGCAAAAATTACTTGATTCCCAATATAAACTCCTCGATCTTTTTACCCGTTTCGGCCACAGGCAGGTTATGACCTTTTTCAATGAAATTGAATTGGCTATAGGGTTGGGTTTTAAAAGCAAAACCAAGTCCTTTTTTGGGTGTAATTACCTTGTCGTATCTGCCGTAATTTAAACACACAGGGATCTTATGTTTTTTAATGAGCGAGATCACCTTTTTTACATTTGGCTCAAGATTGCGTAAGGTCATCCAAACGGTATATACCTGCATTCGTTTCTCTTTTGTTTCCAAATGACCGATGGCAAATGTGGCCATTTTTTCATCAATAAACTTCCATCGCTTGAAAAAATTAATAACGTTGAGTATTTTTTTCGGATTTTCTATTCCTTTTTTATAAATACGGTTGCCTAATTTATTTCGACTTGTAAATACATACCAGAAATTTTTCTTAATGCCATCAGGCGCGCTTAAAACAATGAAATTTACTTTTTCGGTAAGTGTTTCAAGTATGTTCAGGCACACTTTTCCACCCATACTATAACCGATCAGGCCAAAATCAACAATGTTTTGTTCTTTTAGAAAAGCCAGTATAATTTCGGAGAATTCTTCTTTTGTAAGCGTGTTGGAGTGAATTTTGTTTGAAGGATAAACCGATTTTCCGTGATGAAAAAAATCGAAACTGTAAATGGTATATTCGCTTAATTGAGTAAACTCATATTTAAAAATTTCTTCAGCCGAATTACCGTAACCATGGAAATAAAGGATAACTTTTTTTCCTTCTCCTACCTTTAGGTAATTAAG
>JAYUZA010000059.1:0-2968 GCA_043752145.1 Flavobacteriales bacterium | reverse complement strand
GCGGTATTATATATTAAAATTTAGGGAAGGATCCGGAAGAATTGCAAGGTTAACCAGTTAAGAGTTTCTGATCGGGGACTTTGGGCGGTAAGTTTTTGAATGAACATTCTAACTATACGATCATTCAGTCATGCCCACACTATAGTTTAAACTCACTTATTTTCGTATATTTAAATATCATGCAAAGATTCATTTTTCTTATTTTATTGATTTTTCTATTCAGTTGCTCATCTAAAAATGAGAATTCGAGTTCTTGTGACGATGATCTTTTTTGTCCTTATGAAACAGATAAAGAATGTATTTCAGAAGTTGCTAAAGCAAAACAGAGCATAAAGAAAGGGGAGATCTATTTTTGCATTCATCATGGAATGATGGGATATGATCGATATGAGGGTTTCATTGATGAAGTTTGTAAGTTGTATAAGTTAAAAGTCACTACAGCACTATCTTCTGATCTAGTATATGAGAACATAACAGAGAACTGTTTTTGTGTTTATATGGATGCTTACATTGAAAAAAAATTTGGAGATGATTTTAGGGAAATGATCGAAAAAAAAGCTGATTCTCTTTATTCTTTATCTCTCAAAAATGATACTATTGAAGAATGGAATTGTGATATAAGATTTGAACCCGACACACTTTATGAATTAATTCAATCTAAAATTAATTATAAAGGCATTACAATTGAGCGATATGATAATGAGTTGCCATTTTTGGATTGCGATTTCGTTATAGATACAGTGGGAGTACTTCGTCTTTTTGGTTTTAATTGGTTGGATTCTTTGGGGCTTGATTCCAAAGAAATACTCAATCTTGAGGCACAGTTTAGAAAGGTTGCAAGAGAAATTAAGACAAATTTCAGATGCCAGGTAATTTCAACCACAACAAGCACATGGTTTAATCTCCATTTCTTTTTTGATCCTCCGGGTGAGAATGATCCTTTATTCATAAGGTGCGAGGAAAGAGATTTAAATGAAGATGCAAAGTTAGAGGATCAAGGTTATTTGTTTGACAATGACTTTTTTGAATTAAAGAACGGGAAGTTAACAGATCCTGATTACGCCTCCGGAGTCGTGGTTGATCAGTTCAGGAAAACAAAGTTAGATGCAACAACGTTTATAATTGAGTGTGACCGTCAGTTTGGTAAGTACATTGAAGGAAAGGATCATTTTTATTTTCTCGTAAAAAAAAGAAAGGGAATTTACTACCAGATTTGTCAGGCTAGTTTCCCTGTACAAAAACTTAAAAGTTCCGCAATAGAAGACAATATGATTATGATAACCGATGACAATGGAGCAATAAGTATGATCCAGATAACAACAGAAGGATTCCTATTTGGAAAAAAAATATTTATAAAATAACTAAGAAACTAAATCAACTCATACTGCTTCCCCGGCAAACTCCTTACAGCTCCTTTGAATTCTAAGTTGAGCAAGGTAACACTCACCTTACTCACCGGCTGTGCTAATTCCAAACTAATTAAATCCACCATCATTTTTCCTTTGGCCGACAATATATCGGTCACTTGTTTTTCTTCTTCGGTCAATTCAATAAACATGCTTGTTTGCGTTAGTGGCTTACCGTTAGTTGGTAATTCCCAATTCATGGTTTGTGCAATATCATTGGCACTTTCAAACAAGGCAGCACGATTCGTTTTGATCATGAAATTACACCCCACCGATTTTTCATCGCTCGGTTTTCCCGACATCGCAAAAACATCGCGGTTATAATCGTTGGCAAGTCTTGCGGTAATCATACTACCGCCTTTCATTCCCGTTTCAATCACTATAGTTGCATCGCACATTCCTGCAACGACTCTGTTACGTTTTGGAAAATTTTCTTTGTCGGGCTGATTCCCTGTTAAAAATTCTGATAATATTGCTCCATTTTCCAACATTTTTGTTGCTGTATTTGTATGGGCTTGCGGATAAATTCTATCCAAACCATGCGCCACTACACCAATGGTGGGAATTTTATTTTTTAAGCACGAACGGTGTGCGGTAATATCAATGCCGTATGCCATACCGCTTACAATGGTCAAATCAAATGGCGCCAATTCCTGCACTAATTTTTCGGTAAATTCTTTTGCATAAGGTGTAGGGTCGCGTGTGCCAATAATGCTCACCATGCGTTGCGCATTTAAATTGGCATTGCCTTTTACAAAAACAAAGGCCGGCCCATCTTCACAATTCTTTAAACGGTTGGGATAATTCTCGTCAAAATAACTGTAAATAATTACATTGTTCTTGATGCAGAAATCAATTTCTTTTTCAGCACGTTCCAATACTTTTTTTGAATTTACCACCATTCGGGCAACAAAATCGCCAACACCGGGCACCAACAATAATTTATTGGCCTTTTCCTCAAACACCTCTTTTGGCCCGCCACAGTAAGCTATCATACGCTTAGCCAAGACGTGCCCAACGCCATCGATGAGGGTTAAACCTATAATATGTTGAATTTTGTCGAAATCCGGCTTCACAAAAAAATTAATTTGTATTTTTCGTAAATATAATAACCACTTTAATTGATGCTAAAAAAAATTATCCCCATTTTATGGTTCTTTTTCATAGGAATAAACCTATGGGCGCAAGATGTGGAAATAAGTGGCCTGGTATTGGATTCAAGCGACAACCAGCCCGTTATTGGAGCCCTCATTAAATTCAACAACGAAAAAATGGTGGTGACAGATATGGACGGTAAGTTCTCGTTCAAAGTCACTTCGCGTGAAGGAGAATTGCTTATTGAATCGGCAGGATTTGCAACCTACAAACAAAAGATCACTTCATCAACCATTTTACCACTCGCAATTCTCATGTCCACCGAAGCCAACGATTTGGAAACCGTGGTTATTTCGGTAGGTAAATATGATCAAAAGCTCGAGGAAGTTACCGTTTCCATGACTGTTATAAAACCCAATATGCTGGAAAATAAAAATACCGTGAATTGCGAAACTGTAGTGGAACAG
>JAYUZA010000058.1:0-2974 GCA_043752145.1 Flavobacteriales bacterium | reverse complement strand
GTCCTCTGTGTTAAAAAACTAAAAACGATATTTTTGAGATGAGTTCACCTAATATTTTCACCATAGATATGCATACGCATATCCTTCCCGAGAATTTTCCTAATTGGCGTGATAAATTTGGTTATGGTGGTTTTGTTCATTTAGATCATCACAAACCTTGTTGCGCGCGCATGATGGTTGACGATAAATTTTTCAGAGAAGTAGAAGATAATTGCTGGAGTCCCGAAACACGTATTCGCGAATGTAATCATCATAAAGTAGATGTACAGGTAATTTCAACCGTTCCTGTATTATTTTATTATTGGGCAAAAGCGGAGCACGCACTTGAAACATCTAAATATTTGAACGATCATATTGCCGATGTGGTGCACCGCTATCCGAAACGTTATGTTGGTTTGGGCACATTGCCTATGCAAGCGCCCGACTTAGCCGTAAAAGAACTGGAACGATGCAAAAAATTAGGTTTAAAAGGAATTCAAATAGGTTCACACATTAACGAATGGAATTTAGATCATCCCAATTTATTTCCGGTATTTGAAGCCTGCGAGAAATTGGACATGTGTGTTTTTGTTCACCCCTGGGATATGATGGGAGAGAAAAAAATGCAACGCTATTGGTTGCCCTGGTTGGTAGGAATGCCGGCCGAATCGAGTTTAGCTATTTGCAGTATGATATTTGGCGGTGTTTTTGAACGATTAAAAAAATTACGTGTGGCCTTTGCCCACGGTGGTGGAAGTTTTCCTTCAACGATAGGCCGAATTCAACACGGGTTTGAAGTTCGCCCCGATCTTTGTGCCATTGATAATAATATTTCGCCTAAAGAATATTTAGGAAAATTTTGGTTGGATTCATTGGTTCACGAACCGGCTATGTTGGATTATATTGTAAACCTCGTAGGTGCTAACCGCGTTAGTATGGGCACCGATTATCCTTTTCCTTTAGGAGAACTTGTTCCGGGTGAAATGATCAAGCAAATGCCGTATGATGATGCCAAGAAAGAGACCTTGCTTTCGGGTTCGGCATTGGAGTGGTTGGGGATGGAGAAGAAGTTTTTCTTGTAAAGTTTCTCGCGGAGACGCGGTGGCGCAGCGTGTAAAGGTTTCTGTTTTTTACTACTTAACCTCGGTAGGTGGTTCTGCTTTGGAATTAGCGTCTGTATTTACAAGAACTTCAGGCACGATGTTGTGCTCAACGTGCTCTTCCTTTTCCGACTTCTTTGTTCCGAAAAATGATTTTTGTTTTAGTACAAGTATTGCCACACCAACGCTTATTGAACTATCGGCTATATTAAATATAGGAGGGAAAAACGAGAAGGATAACATGTCAACTACATTTCCATACAGGAACGAAGCGTAACCGCCTTCCTTAGGCATAAATGTGGCTATTTGCAATTCATGACTTTCGCTGTAAATTAACCCGTAAATCATACTGTCGATAATATTACCGAATGCTCCAGCAAAAATTAGTCCGATAGAGACCAATAAAAGTGGTTTTGCTTTTTGTTTGATGAGTTTGCGTAAATACCAGGCTATACCAACAATGGCCAATAAACGAAATACACTTAAAGCTAATTTTCCCAGCTGACTTCCATCGCCACCCAATTCGTAGCCAAAAGCCATTCCTTTGTTCTCGATAAAGTGAATATGGAACCACGAAAATACTTCGTAACTCTCACCTAAATAGAAATGTGTTTTGATATAGATCTTTACAAGTTGATCGACAAACAAAACGGTGAATATGGTTATTAATGCGGGCCTCATGGAGGGTGCTAAGTTAGCGATTTGAAGGAATATTAGAGGTATTTAAGATTTTTTTGGACAATCGCTAACCGTTAATAGTTATTGGTTATTAATGAGGGGCTTCGATCATTACGTCAATAAACAGCTGGTTGCATATACCAAGACCACCCATCAACAATGTCTGGTTGAGTTGTTCGGGCCTATTAACCAATAACAAAAACTATTTACTAAAACAAAAAAGCCCTGTATTTCTACAAGGCTTCTTTCTATAGCGTATAAATAAAATTAATTCTGCATGTTCTTAGCTTCGATACTAAGTGTTGTGTGCGGAACCAGTTTTAATCTTTCTTTATTGATCAAACGACCTGTTACGCGGCAAACCCCATATGTTTTATTCTCGATACGAATTAATGCTGCTTCTAATGCCTGAATGAATTTTTCCTGACGACCTGCTAACTGCGCAGTTTCTTCGCGGCTCAATGTTTCGCTGCCATCTTCCATCATTTTAAATGTTGGTGATGTATCATCGGTTCCATTATCGCTTGTATGCGTTAGTGAACTGCGCAACATATCAAGATCCTTACGCGCTTCGGAAAGTTTGCTTAAAATAATTTCTTTGAATTCTTTTAACTCTTCCTCGTTATAGCGTGTACGCTCATCAATTTTTGCAGCTTTTGTATGATCGCCTGCTTTGTAATGCGAATAGAACATTGATGTTGGCTTACCAACCGGAACCGGTGGCTTTGGAAGACTTTTTACGTCAACCGTTTTGCGCATCATTGATTCATATTGTGGACGACCATGACGTTTATCGGGACGCGCTGGTTTTACCGGTTTAGCGGGCTTAACCACCACAACTTTTTCAACTTTTACCTTTGGAACTTTAGCAGGTTTTTCAACCTTAACTTTAGGCGGTTTAACAACTTTTTCTTTTGCAACTTTAACCGGTGCTACTTTTTTTGCAGGCTTAGGGGCCTTTTTTGCAACAACCTTTTTAACGGGTTTTTTTGCAACAACTTTTTTAACCGCTTTTTTTGCAGGTTTTGCAGCTTTCTTAACCACAGGTTTTTTTGCTGCTTTTTTTGCTGGTTTTGCGGCTTTCTTAGCCGGTTTTGCAGCTTTTTTTGCAGGTTTCGCAGCTTTTTTCACAGCTTTTTTGGCTGGTTTTGCTACTTTTTTATTGGTCTTTTTCTTTGAAGCCATTCTAGTGTCCTCCTTAATTTTAGTGTGTTTTC
>JAYUZA010000057.1:0-2977 GCA_043752145.1 Flavobacteriales bacterium | reverse complement strand
CCATTTTAAAAGTTAATACGGTTGCCGATGGACCTGCCGGTTCATTGCGTGCACAAATTACTGCGGCAAGTCCCGGTGATACGGTAATAATTGATATTCGTGGCACAATGATCGTAATGGGTTCAACATTTTTAATTAATAAACCAATTACAATTATAGGCCCCACTGCAGCACATTTTACCATTGATGCAAATAGTTTTCAATTTGTAATCTCAACAGCTGCGGCATCAACTATCAATATCGAAGGCATAAAATTCATTAATACCGCTTGCCCCTGTGGACCTTTTTTCAGAGTCGAGCAAAATGCCATTGCTAATATAAAGGATTGTGTGTTTGAAGGATTAATAACCGGATCAACTGGTGGAGCTATTAACACAGCAAACGTTGCTCAATTAACGGTCAAAAATTCATCATTTTTTAATTGTACTGCTTCAGGAAGTAACGGTGGGGCAATTTTTATTGGAACAGGTAACTCGGCAACAATTATCAATTGTACGTTTGGTTCCAATACAGGTTTAAACGGTGGTGCAATTTTTTGTTCAGGTACTGCTCAAATAATAAACAATACGTTTGTTAATAATACCGCAACTACAAATGGTCACGCCATTGCCGGTGCGGCTGGATCCAATATTTTATTGCAAAATAATATTTTTACCGATGTTTCGGTTCCTAAATGTAATTCTATTTGTTTTTCAGGTGGTGCCCCTAATTGGTCGAGTAACGGTGGAAATGTTTATTCGGCAGGAACCCCTTTTGGATTTATTACACCGGGACCAAGTGATATTATAGGTATTGCTTATGGCTTGATCGGTTTACGTACCAATGCTCTTGTTGATGGATACGGTTTAAAATATTTTCCATTGGTTAGTCAAACAGGTTCGGCAGTTGATAACGGTACAACAGGCGGACTCGTTTCTACAAATGATACCCGAAGAGCACCGCGCGTAATTTATGGAGATAATGCATTGAATCCTGACGCAGGCGCATGTGAATTTACTCCATATACCGTAACCGCTTTAACGGGAGGAAATTCTTTTCCAAATAAAATTGCCGCACTTAATTCATCTATTGATCCAGGCCCATTATATATGGATTTTGATATTCCTACTCCGGGAACCACTAATCTTGGTGCAGCTGTTTCAATTGTTCATGCAGGTGTTTTTATCGATGCATATACACAGGAAGGTAGCATGGTTTACGGACCGGGCGCCAGTCCCCTAACCGTTACACCGTTTGTTTTATCAAACGAATTATCGGGCCCGGCAGGAAGTACTAATATTGCCATAAACGTTTCTAATGTACGAATAGACGGATTTGGATTCAAAAATGCCATGGCCGGTATAACTGTTAGCGCTGGTGGAAACGTTGAGATCTATGGAAACGACTTTACCAACCTGGCTTCGGCCTGTATCAGCACGAATGGGTTTTCCGGATTAAAGATCGGAACGGGAAAACACTTTAACAGAAACCATTTTGGGGCCAATGGTGGTGATGCTATGTTTATTTCATCAACAGATAATGTTACCATACAAGGAAATTTTATTGGTGTTGATTACATAGGTACATCCATTATGTCAAATAACCGTGGAATTGTTTTGAGTGATGTGAATGGTGGCGCAATTGGTGGTAATCATATGCTGGGACAAGGAAATATTATTGGTGGTTGTAATTTGAATGGTATTGATTTGAACGATGCGCAAAATCTTAATATTGATGGAAATTTTATCGGACTGGATTATCAAGGCACTTCTCCCATTACTAATTTAGGTAGTGGTATTTATATAACAACTTCTTCGGCAACAGGTGATGTTAACATTGGTAAATCCGGCCCCGATTTCAGAAATTTTATTTGCAATAATGATCCCGTAATGGGAACCAACGGAGCAGGTATAAAAGTTGAAAATCATAATGTGGGTGGTGTTAATATTTACAATAATTCTATTGGTATCGATGCTGGAGGTGCTTTGGCACCCAATGCTACCGGAATTTCAATAATAAATGCTTTAGGTGTCAATGCGGGTGATGGTTCATGGGGAAAGAAAAATATTATTTCGGGAAATAACGGAATTGGTGTTTATATTGATGGTCCTGCCTCAATTGCAAATTTCTTTAACAAAAACTACATCGGTATTCGCGAAGGAAACTTTGCCGCTCCCAATGGTAACATAGGTGTGCATATCGTAAGCGGAGCAGGTAACAGTACTGTTATCAATAACGTAATAGCAAATAGCGGTAGCGGACTTGCCGATGGTGTTAGTTTAAATGGCGCAGGTAATGGAAATAACATCAACGGTAATTTTATCGGTACCGATAGTTCAGGAACGCTTTCAATGCCGAATAATAATGGAATTAGTGTTTTCGGTGGTGGAACAGGAACCGTTTTAGGTATAAATATTATTGCAGGAAATCAAAATCACGGAATTTACTTTAACGGTTTTACCGGTGATGCTTTGGTGCGCAGGAATAAGATCGGACTGTCATTTCTTGCAACGCCTCTGGCCAATATGTTCAGTGGCGTTTTTATTGAGAACTCAGTCAATGTTAACGTTGGAACTACAAGTATTGCCGATACGAACACCATTGCCCAGAACGGTAGTTTTGGCGTGCATGCTGATCCGAATTCGACCAATATCGGAATTTTAGGAAATTCTATCTGGCAAAACGGTAATCTTGGAATATCACTTCAAGCAGGAACTCCTTTACTCAATGATGCCAATGATGCCGATCCAACCGGTTCCAATGGTAATGCCGGACAAAATTATCCGGATAACGTTATAGCATCAACTTCGGGTGGAACAACTACTGTTTCGGGTTCAATGCAGGTTGGTGCCGGTCCGTATAATTTAATTATTCAATTCTATTCTGTCCCATTATCAATGATAGATGTAAGTGGTCACGGTGAAGGAAGGAAATTTATAGGGTCAACAACACTTAGTGGAACAGGTCCGGGTCCTGTTACTTTTTCGGCTCCAGCTAC
>JAYUZA010000056.1:0-2988 GCA_043752145.1 Flavobacteriales bacterium | reverse complement strand
GTTATCATTACATTAATCCTGATTTTTGCGTCTTCTATCGGAGCTCAAACAATCTATCCAACGCATATTGACAAGTTATATGGTTTTGTAGATAAATCGGGTAAACAAATTTTAGCCCCTAGTTATCAAAAGGCCTTTGTTTCACAAGGTGGAATGGCAAGAATTCAAAAGGACAATAAATACGGTTTTGTGAATGAGCAGGGAAAATTGGTGATTGAAGCAAAGTATGATAAAGCCTACGATTTTTCAGACGGTTTGGCAGCAGTTAGTTTAGAAGGAAAATGGTCGTTTATAGACAATTCAGGTGCAACAAAAATAAATGTAACATGTACGCAAGCACACGCTTTTTCAGATGGACTTGCGCGAATTCAAAACGGAGCAACAGTTTTTTTTATTGATAGAACGGGAAAAACGGTAATTACAGGAGCGTTCTCAAATGCCGGTGATTTTAATGATGGTCTGGCTAAAGTGCAGCAAAATAAAAAATGGGGCTTTATTGATAAAGCAGGAAAATTTGCGGTACCGGTTAAGTATGACGCAGTGCTTGATTTTGGTGACGGCTTAGCACCTTTTTTATTAGGTCAGGAAGGAACTGCCAAATGGGGTTTTGTTGATAAAACAGGTAAAGAAGTGATCAAGCCTCAGTTTGATAAAGTGTTTAGTTTTTCAAACGGCAGAGCATGTGTTAGAAAAGGTTCGGCTACTGATGGAAAATACGGATTTATTGATAAAACAGGCGCAATGGTCATCTCAACCGAATACGATATTGCGCATTCATTTTCTGACGGAGTGGCTTGCATTGGAGTAGGACAGGGAACAGCTAAAAAGTACGGTTATATTGACGCGTCAGGTAAAGTGGTTGTTGCAAAGCAATACGCTACACCTTCTGATTTTGAAAACGGTTTAGCAAAAGTTCGTCAGGGCGATTTCAAAACCGGAATCGAATTCTATATAGACAAGACAGGTAAAACTGTTTGGAAACAAAAGTAATTTCACGTATTATTTTTTGGTCTTCTCGACCCCTTTTCGTACTTTTGCATAAATAATAAAAATCATTTTTGGTATGGAAAAACAAGCTTCAGTATTACCATATAAGGTTAAGGATATTAGCCTTGCTGAGTGGGGAAGAAAAGAAATTAAACTAGCCGAGGCTGAAATGCCGGGTCTTATGTCAATTCGTAAAGAGTATGGTGCTCAACAACCTTTAAAAGGAGCCCGTATAGCCGGCTGCTTGCACATGACCATACAAACAGCGGTTTTGATCGAAACATTGAAAGAACTTGGTGCCGAGGTTACCTGGTCTTCATGCAATATATTTTCAACACAGGACCATGCAGCTGCAGCCATTGCTCAGGCCGGTATTCCTGTTTACGCGTGGAAAGGTCAAAACGAAGAGGAATTTGACTGGTGTATTGAGCAAACACTTTTTGCTTTTAAAGACGGTCAGCCTTTGAACATGATCTTAGATGATGGTGGTGACCTAACCAATATGGTTTTAGATCGTTTCCCTGAATTGGTAAAGAACATTAAAGGTCTTTCTGAAGAAACTACCACAGGCGTTCACCGCTTGTATGAGCGTTTGAAGAACGGAACACTTCCAATTCCTGCCATCAACGTTAATGACTCGGTAACAAAATCAAAATTTGATAATAAATACGGTTGTAAAGAATCGTTGGTTGACGCTATTCGCAGAGCTACCGATATTATGATGGCCGGAAAAGTTGCCGTTGTTGCGGGTTACGGTGATGTTGGAAAAGGTTCAGCCGAATCGTTGCGTGGTGCAGGAGCTCGTGTATTGGTTACCGAGATCGATCCTATTTGCGCTTTACAGGCAGCAATGGATGGATTTGAAGTGGTAACAATGGAGCAAGCTTGTCCACGGGCCAATATTTTTGTTACAGCTACCGGAAACGTAAACATTATTTCCGAGCAACATTTTAAAGCTATGCGCGATAAATCAATCGTGTGTAACATTGGTCACTTCGACAACGAAATCGACATGGCTTGGTTAAACAAGAATTTTGGTAAAACCATGAACACACTTAAACCACAGGTGGATATTTACAATGTTAACGGAAGCGAGATCATCATTTTGGCCGAAGGTCGTTTGGTGAACCTTGGTTGTGCAATGGGTCACCCTTCATTTGTAATGAGTAATTCATTCTCAAACCAAACATTGGCACAAATTGAATTGTGGTGTAATAATGATAAATACGAGAACAAAGTATACGTGTTGCCTAAGCATTTAGATGAAAAGGTAGCCGCATTACACTTGAACCATATTGGCGCTACATTAACTAAACTAAGACCCGATCAGGCCGAATATATCGGAGTAAAAGTTGAAGGGCCTTATAAGTCTGACATGTACAGATACTAATCGATATCAAAAAAATAAAAAACGGCTGTGAATTATCGCAGCCGTTTTTTTTTTGAGTATTTTTTTCGGTGAAGAAATTTTTATGATTCGAGTTTTTTCTGATGTCTAATTATAAATCCTCAACGTAGTACCATCAAATGTTGTAGTATACTTTTTCAAGGGTTGAACCGCAGGCCCCGATTGTAAGGAGCCATTGTATAAAGAGAAGATAGATGAACAACAGGCGCATTTCATGGTCACATAATCGCTTTGTACGCTTAAGATCCCACAGGCTTCATCTGGTTCGTACGGACAATGTCTGTCAAACGCGTTAAACTCTTCGGTTGATGTTCTGAAAGCAATTATTCCGCGCGAACCACCAGAAAAATACATGAATCCACCCACAGCGGTCAATGTCATATAACTCGGGTTATTAACGTTAACTGTAATGTCCACTAAAACATTGGGTATTTGGGATCTGTTTTTTCCGCAGGAAACCCCAAACAACACGAATAAAATAAGTATGTATCTGGTAAACATTAACCGCAATTGTTTATTTTTACGAATATACATCAATTATATGAACCTGAAAAAAGCCTTTTTATTGCTTCTGACCCTTGGTTTTTTAAACA
>JAYUZA010000055.1:0-2990 GCA_043752145.1 Flavobacteriales bacterium | reverse complement strand
TGTAAATAATTCTGTTTGGTTCACCTTCACAACCAATTCGGTTGGTGGCAATGCCGATGTTTCGATTTCAAACCTAAGTTGTCTGGCCGGTGCCGGAGTTGATACTGAACTCGAAGTTTCTGTCTTTTCTGCAAGTACACCTTGCGATCCCACCACATACAGTATATTGCAATGTACGTCCACTGCTTTTTCAGGATCACAGGTAATTAATTTAGCAGGACTATTACCCAACACTGTTTATTACGTACACATTGATGGTGATAATACCGGAAGCGGTATAACATTACCTGCCGAATGTGATTTTGATATTGAAGTAAGCGGGGCTGCAGTTCAACCCGAGATCAGTACAACAATCACAGCAGCGTCATGCGCAGGAAATGACGGGCAAATTGTAGTGAACTCGGTGGTAGGGGCAGGCACTTCTTTGCAATATGCGATCAACGGTGGCGTATTTCAGGCTTCCAATACTTTTTCAGGATTGGCTGCAGGAACATATACACTTGAAATTACTTCCGCAAATGGTTGTTCCTATTCTACACAAGTTATTGTTCCATTAACCGGTGGACCTCAGGACGGAACTCCTGTTACAATTGCAGCTACCTGTGGAGTTACTGATGGACAAATTTCCATCAATACCGTAACAGGAGGAACAGGGCCATATACATATTCCATTAATTCCGGTGGTCCCCAAGCTTCCAATACGTTTACAGGACTGGAAGCAGGAACATATGATGTAACGGTAACAGATGCTGCCGGATGTTCTTTTACCTATCAAAACATAAGTGTTGCGGCTAACGGATCTATTACTTCTGTAGTTTATACAATTACACAACCAACATGTGATGTTCCAACAGGAACCATTATAGCCGCTCCTGTTGGCGGTACCGCTCCATTCACCTTTTCACTTAACGGTGGTGCACCGGTTGGCTCGGGAACTTTTTCAGGACTTCCTCCTGGAACCTATTCTATACAGATAACCGATAACGGTGGTTGTACATTTACCGATGCTGAAATAGTCCTCCTTCCTGTGGTGCAGGATCAGTCGGCACAAATTAGCATAAGTCCAACAACCGTTAGTATATGCCAGGGCGCTGCTGTTACATTCAATGCTGTTTATTCGAACGGAGGCGGTGCTCCCGGTCTTCAATGGCAGGTAAATGGTGTTAATGTTGGTACAGGTGATGTTTCGTTTTCAACTACTGCCTTGAACAATGGCGATGTTGTCACGTGTATTTTAACCAGCAACGATCCGTGTGTGAATACAAACGTGGTGGTTTCAAACAGCGCTACCGCAACAGTTACCGCAATAGTAAATCCTACAGTAACAATTGTATCAGATGCTTCCACGGTTTGTATTGGCGATGTGGTAACGTATACAGCTTCAACAACCAATTGCACGACCAACGGAACATATACATGGTTTGTAAATGGTGCAGCCGTTTCCTCCGATACCATTGGTGTTTATGCACAATCCATGATGAGCACAGCTGAAGTTATTTGCGCGTTTACCTGTAATGATCCCTGTGCAACAATCGCAAATTCAAATTCACTTGACATAAACGTTACTATCGTTTTGGCCGATGCCGGACCCAATCAAATAATTGGCAAAGGAGAATCAACGGCACTTCAGGGAACCGGAACAGGAACCGCAGTATGGTCACCTGTCAATACACTTGACGATCCAACATCCTTAACGACAATTGCCTCACCCGAGTCTACCACAACATATACATTAACCGTTACCAACAACGGATGCACTGCCACCGATGAGGTAACAATTGTTGTAACCGAATTGATAGTTGCACCTAATACGTTTACACCTAATGATGATGGAACAAATGATTTTTGGCATATCGCCCGAATTGAGAATTTTCCTTCGTGTAAAGTAACCATTTATGACCGGTGGGGACAAAAAGTATTTAATTCAACCGGATATACAAATGACAATGCATGGGATGGAACATATTTAGGACGACCATTGCCAGCAGCCGCATATTATTATGTGATCGAATTAAATGCGGCATCCTCAAAAGAGGCCGATACATATTACGGATGGTTGGCCATAATTTATTAAAGAGTTGAAACCGTACTCGGTTCTACGAAAACAAATGAAAAAAATAATGTTGAGTAAAAAGTTAATTTCCATATTAGTTTTTATTATGTTGCTTTCAAGCGGAAAAGCGCAACAAACTGCGCAGTTTACTCAATATATATTTAATCAATTCGGACATCATCCTGCTTTAGCCGGTTGGCGCGATTGCGTTGAATTTCGTTTGGGTTACCGTACACAATGGTTAAATTACCCCGGTGCTCCTAAAACAGGCTTTGCTAATTTTCATACGTCCTTAACCAGAAAAAACAGAGGATATTTAAAATCCAAACATGGGATTGGCGCCAATATTGAAAGCGATCAAATGGGTCCGTTTGGTATTACGCGCGTTTATTTAGCTTATGCATATCATATTCCGTTCAACCGAAAATTTAAAATGTCGATGGGATTGTTTGGAGGTATACAGCAATATAAGCTTGATGTAACAAAAATAACCCTTGAAAATTATGACGATAATGCAATAACAGGGAATAGGAATGTAATCGTGTATCCTGATATTTGGCCGAGTTTGTTTTTGTATTCGAATGATTTTTTTGCAGGACTAACCATGCGCCAGGCATTGAGAAATAAAATAAAAAAAATTACTGCCGACTCACGTCTACGACACCATTACAATATAACGGCCGGTAAACGTTTTAAATTGGGAAAAATTCAAGCCATTCCGAGTTTTAATTTTAAATGGGCAGCTATTTCGGCACCGGACCTTGACCTGAACTGTTTGTTTGATTTTTCAAACCGATACATGCTTGGTTTAACATGGCGTAATACCGATGCCGTTGCGCTTGTTGCACGATTAAACATCGGCAATTTTTCATTCGGCTATTCGTTCGATTTTACCACCACCAGTATTCGCAAATATTCCACCGGTACGCATGAGATC
>JAYUZA010000054.1:0-2992 GCA_043752145.1 Flavobacteriales bacterium | reverse complement strand
CGAGTCAACATGTTGGACCATTACTTTTAATTGCCGCTGTATTTGGCATTCTTGGCGCAAAACTTTTTGCATATCTTGAAAAGCCGGGTGATATCATTGAATTTTTGTCCGATCCTTTCAGTGGTCTAACCATGTACGGTGGATTAATTTGCGCGCTTGTTGCAGGTTATTTCTATTTCAGGAAACACAATTTACCGGCTTTACATTTTTTAGATGCCGTTGCACCAACCTTAATTATTGCCTATGGTATTGGGCGCATTGGATGTCACGTGGCGGGCGATGGTGACTGGGGAATTGTGAATTTAAATCCCAATCCGGGATGGTTACCAGATTGGCTTTGGGCTTACGATTACCCAAACAACGTAAACCGCGATGGTGTTGAAATGGCACAATGTTTTTATAATGATAAATTTTGCACTCATTTACCTCAACCGGTTTATCCTACGTCCATGTACGAAACCATTATGTGCGGATTGATCTTTGGATTTTTGATGATGATAAGAAAACGCCTTAAAGCAATTGGTGTTTTATTTTTTACTTACTTAACCCTTAATGGAGTTGAACGATATTTGATAGAGCAAATTCGGGTTAATAAGCCCTATGGCTTTGGACTAAATCAGGCAGAAATAATTGCATTATCATTTATTCTTACAGGAGCAATTGGCATTTATTATTTCCAGCGAAAGTATAAATTGAAAAACAAAGAAGTTTAATCTTGTTTATGTAAAATAGCCCTTGTGAATTCTTTTAAGCCTTCAATATTATACGGAAGAGTGATAGCCGAAGTAACCAGTTTCTTTTCCAGTTTGGTTAAATGCCAACTTAACGACACCTTACTTTTTGCATCGTTGGGTAAATAAAAGTCTATCACGTTTACCTTTAGTCCTGAAAACTTAACCATATTGGCTAATAGTTGATCGTTGTCAAAATCTTGGGTATAAAAAATATTATCGAGTAAATTGGCTGCCGGCACCGACATTTTTGCATATACCGAACCATTTATTTTTGGCTGATTCAATACGCGTGGTCGGTCGCGGGTGGTAATAATAACTACACCCGATGTATTGTTCTCGATCCAGTTCTTAAACTCGGCAATAAATTTAATAGCTAACCCTGTTCCATAATTATCACGAATACCGGCATCCATTATTTCGGTTCCGGGGTCGGTGGGCATACTTACCATTGGCATAACGAACGGGAACGTGGCATTCATACGCAGAGCGGTCGAGAACCTTAAGTTAACCGAATTTTGTTCCTTGAAAAATCGTTTGAACTCAATTAATCCGTCTGACGCAGTAAAATCGGAATTAGCATGATAATTAAAATAAGAAGTATTTAGCGGTGAAATAATTAATTTGCGTCCGTGGTTGATAATGGTTGGCGAAAAAACTACCATTGGTACTTCAGCATTTTCTTCGGGAACTTTATACTCATACAAACGTTTTGTAAAAGCCCCCTTTAAATTTTCGTTCATCACTTTTTCAAACATATAACCACGATCAACGGTGTAGGAATAGGGTCCGTCTTTAAAATGTTGATACCGTATGAACACATCACTTGTGGCAATACAAAATGCAACAGGGTTTAAAATATCCTGAGAAAGTCTTTCAATGTAGACTTTGTCCATGGTTGAATTAATTTTCCCTTTATTTTTGCTGAGCAACAATTCACGGTAATAGCAGGAACCTATCATACCACCCGATGCTCCGGTTATCATGCGGCAATAGCGGCCAAACATTCCGTTTGAAGCACTGTCGAGTTTTTGCATGACTAAAAAAGTCCATAATGATGACCGAATACCTCCACCGCTTGCACAAAATAAAACAAGGGGAGGTTTTTCTACACCAAATTCATTTTTCATATCCCTCTTCCACTTATTCAATATATCGATCATTTCACGTTTATCGCTCTCGTATGTTAAACTGTCGGAATTAATTTGGCGAATGGATTCATGATCGTATTTAGCCAGCTTGTTGGAATAATCAAGCCCGTAAGCAAAATTTTTATAGCCGAACAATTCGGTTTTTTGCGATAAAAAATTGAGGAAGACGACCCCAACAATGATAAAAGTTAAAGTCCATCCCCTGAACCACGAATAAATAGAACTGATGATCATCATTACTATAGTAAGGAATAAGAATATACTGGCTCCTGCCGGAATTAAGAACACAGGATATTCCTTAAACGACCCCAACAATAAAAAAGAAAGAATTACCACAATTTCAAAAACAGAAGCGTTTAAGTGGTTTTGATAAAATACTTTTTTAATGAGTTCAATATCGTAGTGTGACGAATCGCGGGCTAATTTAATTCTAAAGGGCGAGGTCATATATGTTTCAACATTCCACCCTTCGTCATGATTAAACATTTGTCGCCAATTAAACTTATTTAATTTTATATCGGATGCATCTATCTTGTTGGTTATTTCAATTTCAAATTCTTCTTCTTTCTTTCCTGATATTTTAAATAAGTCCTTATTCGTTCTGAAAAAATAAATGTTTGAAATGGTAACAAAACAAAGTATACCTACCAAAAATCCGCAAAGATGAATGATGGTATCTGAAACGGTTTCAAATTCTTTTTGAACCTGAAAGCTGAATGAAGAATACAAGTATACCAAAACAAAAAGTATCGGGATGATTGAATTGTTGATCGAGAACTTTTGATAGGGTCGTGATACGGTGGCAATAAACCTGAACTTAAATCCATGAACGATATAACTAAACATGTTAAAGGCCATAATAAATCCACCACAGGAGAAACCAAGGATCAGGTATGACCAAAAATTTACTTCCCCTAAATATTCGGGGTATAAAAAAAGATATGGAAGTCCGTACTTAGTACCCATAATTTGGGCGGTAATGGCAAAAAGTAAAATCCAAAGTGCTATAACTAAATGACTTCTTTTAAAATGAAGCAGCAATAACTGCAACGGAAAGAAATAGAATACCCGCCTGAATTTATCGGAATATGAAGTTTTAATGGCCGGCAT
>JAYUZA010000053.1:0-7695 GCA_043752145.1 Flavobacteriales bacterium | reverse complement strand
ATTGAATATCAGCGTTAAAAAACTAACCAAAATCATTTTAGGAGAATAAAAATTCAATACATTTGAGCCACTAAACCTAAAAGAATTATTATTCATATGGCTACAAAAACAGTCGCAAAAAAAGCAGTAAAAAAATCAACATCTAACGGTTCAGCGAACCACGCAAGAGTTGCAGAGATCATGAAAATGATCACAGCTAAAAATCCGAACGAACCGGAATTTTTACAAGCTGTACAAGAAGTTGTTGAAACAGTTCTTCCTTATATTGAGGCAAACCCAAAATATAAAAAAGCACGTATCCTTGAACGCATGGTTGAACCTGAGCGTGTAATTATGTTCCGCGTTCCATGGACGGACGATAAAGGAGAATGGCAAATTAACCGCGGTTACCGTATTCAAATGAACAGCGCTATCGGACCTTACAAAGGCGGTTTACGTTTTCACCCGACAGTAACTCTTTCGGTTCTTAAATTTTTAGCATTCGAACAAGTTTATAAAAATGCGCTTACTACATTGCCAATGGGCGGTGGAAAAGGTGGTTCTGATTTTGATCCGAAAGGAAAATCAGACAACGAAGTAATGCGTTTTTGCCAAAGTTTTATGACCGAATTATGCAAGCATATTGGTGGCGACACTGATGTTCCTGCAGGTGATATAGGTGTTGGCGGACGTGAAGTTGGTTATATGTTTGGTCAGTACAAACGTATTCGCAACGAATTTACCGGTGTGTTAACAGGAAAAGGAATCACTTTTGGTGGTTCATTAATTCGTCCTGAAGCTACCGGTTACGGTTGTGTTTACTTTACCGAAGAAATGTTGAAGACCAAAAAACAATCGTTAAAAGGTAAAACAGTTGTGGTATCGGGATCAGGAAACGTTGCACAATACGCAATCGAAAAATGTCTTCACTTAGGTGCAAAACCGGTTACTGCAAGCGATAGCGATGGTTATATTTACGATAAAGCAGGTATCAACGCTGAGAAATTAGCGTATATCATGGAAATTAAAAATGTAAAACGTGGTCGCATCAGCGAGTACGCGAAGAAATATAAAACGGCTGTTTACGTTAAAGGTCAAACCCCATGGGGTGTTAAATGCGATGTTGCATTGCCTTGCGCTACGCAAAACGAATTGAACGGTGCTGACGCTGCTACTTTGGTTAAAAACGGCTGTAAAGTTGTTGCAGAAGGTGCTAATATGCCATCGACACTTGAAGCTGTAAATTATTTCTTAGATAACAAAATCTTATTTGCTCCGGGTAAAGCATCCAATGCCGGTGGTGTTGCAACCTCAGGTTTAGAGATGAGCCAAAACTCATTGCGTTTGTCATGGACCAGCGAAGAAGTTGATCAACGTCTTCACAATATCATGAAGAGCATTCACGCTACCTGTGTTAAATTTGGTAACGAAAATGGTTATGTAAACTACGTAAAAGGTGCCAACGTTGGCGGCTTTGTTAAGGTGGCTGAGGCAATGTTAGGACAAGGACACGTTTAGAAGTTAGATTTTAGAAGTATGAAGTTAGATTGGAGTTAAATCACACTTCAAAAAATCAAAAATCTTACTTAAAAAAATATTCCCCGTTATCGAAAGGTTTCGGGGATTTTTTATACCTGATAAACCCTATATTTCAATATTTGAAATTTCACTATTTGAAATGTTACCGTATATTTGCTTATGAAAAAATCAATAGTTCCAATTGTAGCTGTTTTAATTTTAGCTGCCTGTGGTGAAACAAAAAAAACGGATGAACAGGAAACTGATAGTATTCCGTCTGACACAGTTTTAGGTATTGTTGATACGCTTGCAGTTGATACCCTTACCGAAGACCTTCCCGAACATATTGTGGAAAAACACTGGGATAACAAGAATGGCGACATTTCTCAAGCCGATGTGGCATACATTGATAAACTTGTACGCACGTCCACCGAAGAAATCATTGGCGATGACCAGAACCTTGAATACATATCAGATCATTTAAACGATGCCACACTTAAAAAATTAACCACGCGTCAGTTCATCTATTACATCCTCACCTATCCCGCTTCATTTTCGCAAAACTGCAGCTTTGACGAATACCAGGATTCGACCAATACACCCAAGATCCTTAATTATTTTGCCGATTCATTTGGCGAGGCTGATATAAGCGGATCACAAGTTCAATTTCTTGAATTAAAACGCGATTCAATTATTTTAGTCCTTAATCAATTTATCGCAAAACATCCAAAGCGCACCGATCCCATGTACGTAACGCTCCTGCGTGATTTAAACGCCATTGAAAGTATTCCTGTATTGGTAAAAACCGCCTCCATAAAAAACCTTTGTAACTTTACGTTGATGATCAATTTAATGAACCGTGAAAATTTTGCACCTTTTAAAGCCACCGACATTTATCAAAACATGTATGGCGATAATTCATATACCTATGGGCAACGCGTTGAAGCCAATGAGGAGAACATGAAAACCATCAAGGAATTGGCCATGCAAATGTATAAAGAGAGAAAGAAGAAATGAGAATTCATTTTCTTATATTGACCATTGTTTTTGTTTCTTGTGGTGAAAAAACAAGGGAGGAAACAAATGATGTAGACTCCACTACACTTAAAAGCTGGCAAAAAAAAGAAATTAAACGAATCCCTTCCGACAAGTACGCTCCTTCGAAGGACACTTCAACCGAAGAAGAAGTTAATCCCAAACAAGAAGATGAGTCAGATGGTCAGCCATTCACCATTTACAAAAGCAAGTGGTCAGATGACCTGGATAAAGAAAACGAATTATACAGCAAAAACATTGATGAAATAATTGCCGAGAAACAAAAACAAGTAACTTCCAACGATGGAGAAATGTATTTTGAATACGATCTTCTAAACAGTAAAGCCTTGGCGAAACTCAATACAAACGCCTTAATATACTATTGTCTTGCTTACCCTTGCACGTATTCACAAAACTGTACCGGCTTTGGATACGAAAATGAGGGCGTTTGTTTCTATCCATCTCTTCCATCCAATGAAGACGCGCATACTTTAACCCCTATTCAACGAACAGCTTTAAAATTGAGAAAGGATTCGGTTTCCATTGTACTGAACAATTATTTAAAAGATAGGGATACAATAGAAGTAGAAATTCTTTCGATGATTGAAGTCATTCAATTGTATAAGATGATTCCTGCTTTGCATCAACGAGCCGATTTTAAGAAAAATACTCATTGTTATACCGTGTTACTTTCGTTGATGAAAATGAGTAACTACAAGCCGTATTATAATTCGACCTTTTACGCTTCTACAAATAACTTTGATCCAAGAGGAATAAGAAGAACGACTCAAAAAAGAGCGGATGAACTCAAAAAGCTGGCAATGGAATTTTACGATCAACTCAAAAAATGAAGGCAATTTCTCTTATTATATTGATTTTTCTGGCTTCCTGTTCTTCTTCAAAAAAAGAAGTAAAACATCAAGGTTTCGTTAAAATTCCTGCGGGAGAATATAAATTGGGTGCAAACAAACATCCGGTAAATCCTTCGCATACGTTTAAAACCGATGGATTTTTTATTTCCGAAGCAGAGATCACCAATGCGCAATTCAATGCTTTCATCAAAGCAACAGGTTATCGAACCACTGCCGAAAAATACCGCAACGCTATGACGTTTAAAGTGGGTTTAGACGAGTTTGAATGGTACAACGATTCAACAGCTAACTGGCGATTCCCCTTCGGAACAAGCAACGAAGGAATTAAAAATAAAATGCATCATCCCGTTACCTGCATAAGTTTTGTGGATATTAAACAATACTGCAAATGGGCAAAAGTTCGTCTCCCAACCTTAGACGAATGGGAAATTGCCTGTAGGGCCGGAACAAAAGGAAAACATTTTTTTGAAGGCGATTCCTCTAAAATTACTCAATACGCGAACATTTGGCTTAGCAAACTACACAAGGAAGTAACCGTTCCCGACAGTTTTCTGTATACATCGCCTGTAAAAACATATGCGCCTAACGCCTGGGGACTATACGATGTTTACGGCAATTGCTTTGAGTTTTGTGCTGATAGAGCTAAACCTTACAAGAAGAAACAGAATTTAGCTTGTGCACGCGGAGGTTCCTGGTGGTGCTCGAAAAACTCCTGCAACTTTTTTAATTCGGTGGATATTGGAAGAGTTGATAAATTCGCTTCGTTCTCGAATCAGGGATTTAGGGTTGTACTAATTCAAAAATAGTTTGAACCACTTAAGACACTTTAAAGCACTTTAGAAAAAATTAAAATTTTAGAGAGATTTCTAGACACGCCCACTCCCATGCTCCTCATTCCTGCGAAGGCAGGACATGATAATGCAGCGACACCATTGAAAATAAAAGTGGCGGAGCTAATCTCCACACACTCACACAAAAATATTTCTACCTTTACTACATGTATTATAAAAGATACTTCGTATACATTATTTGTAACCGAAAAAATGGTGTGATTTATATTGGACAATGCCGGAATTTGTGTTTGCGAATTATTCAACACCAAACCAAAGCAAACCCTAAATCATTTTTGGCTAAGTATAATTTAGCTAAATTAATATTCTTGAAGAGCACCCAAGTCGTCATTCAGCCTTTACCAGAGAAAGGCAAATGAAAAAATGGAAAAGAGAGTGGAAAATTAAATTACTTGAAAAAGAAAATCCAAATTGGATTGATTTGTCAATTGACTTACTTAAAGATTGAAGCAAAGCATGAGTTTGTGGAGATTCCTGCCTTCGCAGGAATGATTGAGTGTGGGCATGGGTGTGGCCTAAAACACGATTTAAAATTTATTCACTAACCTTCGGCAACTCATCCATCGCATCACTCGCCCATTTGATCAGGATCTTTTTTTCATTCTGGTCCAAATCACCATGCGTCCATGTATACGAATCCAAGGGCATTTCACCCTCTTCTATCATTTCTTGGCATTCGTGTAGTTTGTGTCGCTGACGCTTTAGTTTATACGTCTTGAATTCCGAAAAATTAAGCTCATCTTTTCCTTCTTCCACATGATCCTGCATCCAATTTCCAACGGGCTGAATATTGGTATACCACGGGTAATTTGTATTGTTGGAATGACAGTCGTAACACATTTTTACCAATAACCCTTCAACGTTTTCGGGAACTTTAACGGTATGATTGATATCGTTGGCTCCATGTAAACTACCAACGTTACGCGTAGGCCTGAAAAACTGCATAATGATAAAAACACTCACCAAAGCGTAAAACGTATACTTAAAGATCTTCTTAATCATAATGCGGTCTCATTAATTTTTGTAAATTTAGTATTAATATGAATTGCTACACACCCTTTTTATCACACTCGCACCCCCTATTAACCAATAACTATTCCCTATTAACTTCCTCCAATGAGAGCAGATAAATTTTTATGGAGTGTAAGGTTGTTTAAAACAAGGACCGATGCGACCGATGCCTGCAAGGACAACAAAATCCTTATACGCAATAACGCTTTAAAACCGGGACATGATATTAAGGTGGATGATGAAGTGCTTCTCAAACACGGTTCCATGCGCAATCTTTATCTGGTAAAAGATCTACCAAAATCACGCGTTGGTGCAAAATTAGTAAGTGAATACATGACCGAAATAACTTCGGCTGAAGATCAGGAACGCAATAAAGTAATTGCTGACGCTAAAAAAGAAAGCAATTATGTTGGTTCGGGAAGGCCCACTAAACGTGATAGAAGAACGTTGGATAAATGGACGGATGGGTTGCATGGGTTGAAGCCGCCAAAAAAAACGAAAAAGAAAAAATAGCTCAATCGTTCTCCGTTCTTCGTGCTTGGTTGTTCGTGGGCAAGGGAGTGATTCCCATGACGTATAAAAAGGGTGTGAATAAATCTGTGTAACCTGCGTAATCTGTATAAATCTGTGGTTAAAAAAGTGAGCGAAGCGAACTCTTAATCTGCATTAATTTACGCACGGTAATCCAATCTGCATTTATCTGCGCAATCTGCGGCTAAAAATGAACCACTTTAGAAATACTCTTATGTGTCTTAAGTTTCTTAAGGGGTAAAAAAAGAAGAGAGCGAAGCGAACGTTAAAACCTATATGCCCTATGTGTACTATGTGGTTTAAAAACTTTGTGTCTTCGTGCCTCAGTGGCTAAAAAAGAGAAAAAGAATGAAGCATCGAAGATGCGTCTAACTAGTTAAAATCCAGTGCCTTTAAAAATTATATTCGTTTACCCCGTGACCTTTCCGTATTTTGTCCATTAATGGGTATAAGGCTTACAAAATGACCGATCAGCAAATCATTCAACTCATTCAACAAAACAAGCACAGCAGCGCTTTTAAAAGGCTGTACCGCTATTTCACACCCGTGCAAAAACTTGTTCAATCGCGTGGCGGCAGTCATGACGATGCAAAAGATGTTTTTCAGGACGCTTTGGTTATTCTTTGTAAAAAGGTAACCGATGCTAATTTCACCCTCACCGCTTCATTGGATACGTACTTGTACAGCGTATCACGCTATTTATGGAACGATGAATTAAAACGCAGGGGGCGAACAAATGAAATTCAACTAAGTGAAAAGCATGACGTGCCCGAAAATGAAATTACCGAATGGGTGAATGATGAAAACAAGATCAAACAAGCAGAAAACGTACTGGAAAAATTAGGCAAAAGGTGTTTACAAATTTTATCGATGTTTTACACCGAGAACAAGAATATGAAATCCATTGCCAAAAAAATGGAATTCACTTCTGAAAATGCTGCCAAAAACCAAAAGTACAAATGTTTGGAACGAGCAAAAACAATGCTGAAAGAGTCAAATGCAAAAGCCGTAAACAATTAACATGAGTAAAGCTGTGATCAGGAGTCAAAACAAAATTGCGCCTTTGCGTCTTTGCGAGAAAAACAAAGAGACAAAAAGTCACAATTGCGCTGCGCCTCTGCGTCTCTGCGAGAAACTTTAAAAACCCATTGTATGCGAAACGAACTAAACAACATAGAAAAAGTTGAGCGATATATTCGCAACGAAATGTCGGTTGATGAAAAAACTGCTTTTGAAAAAGAACTGTCGACCAATTCAAAACTGCAGGAAGAATTGAAATTGCAAAAAGATCTTTTAAAAGGACTCGAAAACAGATCTCTCAAAGCAAAAGCCAAAAAAGCGTATCGCAATTATACTATTGGTAAAAACGGGCTAAAATGGGGCGGAATTCTTGGTGGAACCTTAATAGTTTTTGCAGCTTCGTATTTTGCTTACAAAACTTTTTCGGGTGGCCCGGCTTCAGGTGCAGAAATAACCTATGAATTACCCGAATTAAATGAGAACGGAGAAAAAATTTGGGCTGATGCCGATAAATATCTTCCGTATCAAAAATTCACCATCAACGCGCAACAAGATACAGTAATAGAAACCGAAGATGGTATTGTTATGGCGGTTCCCGCAAATTGTTTTTTGGATGAGAACGGAAATCCCGTAAAAGGCGAAATAAAACTGGAAGTTAAAGAAGCCATTGAAACCAACGATATAATGCGTGCAGGTTTAAACACACGCTCGGGAGACCAATTATTGGAAACAGGGGGAATGTTTTATATCAATGCGCGCAAAGACGAAAAATCGTTGACCATTGACCCGAAAAAAGGAATTTATACCGAAGTGCCGACCAACGAAATTAAACCCGGCATGCAATTGTACGAGGGGAAACGCCTGGCCGATGGAACTAT
>JAYUZA010000052.1:0-7696 GCA_043752145.1 Flavobacteriales bacterium | reverse complement strand
AAAACTATTCACAAAAACCAAAGCATTTGAATTCATCATGGTCTTTATTTTTTCCAGGCTTTGGGTTGTTAAAACATGATTGGGAGCTTCCTCACCTTTGAACGTATCAAAAATGATTATATCGTATTTTTTTTCGCATACGTTAATGAAGTGTCTTGCATCATCAATGGTAACATTTACTTTTTTACTTAGTCCGAAGTAATTTCTTGCTACATCCCGTATTCGCTCATCCAGTTCACACGCCTCAATATCGAATCCTTTTGAAGATAAATAATTGGCTACACTGCCTCCGCCTAAGCCTAACAAAAGAATTTTTTTGTTTTTATTCTTTAATGTATCAAGTGCTTTGGCAATTTTGTACACATACGTAAAATATTGCTCTTCGTGATCCTGGGTTTTAGCGTACTTATCATACATGGTTTGCGAAATACGATTTACAAATAACCAGCGGCTTGTTTGTCCCTTACGTGTGCTGTCGTTGTAATAATAATCATTGGGATAGTCAACCACCAGTAACTGACCCAAAATGCCTTCCTGCAACGACAAAACTTTAATGCGCGAATTAGTGGTCTTTACTTTCAGCGATTGAAGAGAAAACCAAATGCCGCCAACAAGCAATAAGGGTAACATGTTTTTTTTCAATAACAACATCACACCAGGAACAATTCCAAGACAAATGGCCGTTACGATACAGGGAATACTCAAACCTAAATTTGGAATGATATAAAACCCGAATAAAAAAGTTGCCAGGATGCCGCCAACTGTGGAAACAGCATAAACCGTTCCCGATGATCTTCCGGGGCTTTTGAAATGCACATCGATCAACGAAATAATTAAAGGCGATACCATTCCCATTAAAAAAACAGGAGGTACAAGTAAAAAGACAGAGCTTATTAATACTGATGGTAATAAATTAAGGTTGGAAAATAATGCGAAACACATTTGAACCGTAAAGGGCATAACAGCAATAATAATTGCGCCTATCACCATAATAGAATAAAGCCTCTTTTCAAGGTTTAATTTAATTGAAAAAAATCCACCAATAAAATAACCAAGGGCCAAACCAATGAGTGTAACTGCCATTACGCTTGACCACACATATAAAGATGAGCCAAAAAACGGTGCCAGCAATTTTGCCCCCAAAAGTTCGGCAGCCATTACGCAAGCCCCTTCAATAAAGGATAATCCAAGAAAAAAAACGGTCTTTTTATCCACTTAAACTACTTTAATTTAATCTGCTTTCAACGTTGGAATAACGCTAATAATTTTACATTTGTGAAGATAATTTAATTTACCATTCCATTATGAAGAGAGATGAAGTAATTTTTGACCTGATCAAAAAGGAAAAAGAGCGCCAGTTAAATGGCATTGAACTTATTGCCTCCGAAAATTTCGTGAGCGAACAGGTAATGCAGGCCATGGGAAGTGTATTGACCAATAAATATGCCGAGGGTTTACCCGGCAAACGTTATTATGGCGGTTGCGAAATTGTTGACCAGGTAGAGCAATTAGCCATTGACCGTCTTAAACTTTTATTTGGTGCTGTATGGGCTAACGTACAACCCCATAGCGGAGCACAGGCAAATGCCGCGGTAATGCTTGCGGTGCTAAATCCCGGAGATGCTATCTTAGGTTTCGACCTTTCGCACGGTGGTCACCTTACACACGGTTCTCCCGTAAATTTTTCGGGTAAATTATATAAGCCAAACTTTTATGGTGTTGAAGCCGAAACAGGTGTTGTTGATTATGCAAAAGTTGAAGCAAAAGCCATTGAAGTAAAACCAAAACTGCTTATTTGTGGCGCATCGGCTTACAGCCGCGACTGGGATTATAAAAAATTGCGTGAAATTGCCGATAAGGTTGGTGCGCTTTTATTGGCCGATGTATCTCACCCGGCAGGATTAATTGCTGCAAAATTATTGAACGACCCTATGCCACACTGCCATATTGTTACAACCACAACGCACAAGACGTTACGTGGCCCGCGAGGTGGTGTTATTATGATGGGTAAAGATTTTGACAATCCATGGGGACATAAAACACCTAAGGGGGAAATTAAAAAAATGTCGGCTATTTTGGATGCCGCAGTATTTCCCGGTACACAAGGTGGTCCGTTAGAACATGTAATTGCTGCAAAGGCCATTGCTTTTGGCGAAGCGCTTGACCCTTCTTTTATGGCTTACTGTGTTGAAGTGATGAATAACGCTTCACAAATGGCAAACGAATTAACGGAAAAAGGATATAAGATCATTTCGGGCGGCACAAGCAATCATAGCATGCTTATCGATCTTCGAAATAAAAATATTACGGGTAAGGACGCTGAAAATGCTTTGGTACGTGCCGAGATAACTGTAAACAAGAACATGGTCCCGTTTGATGATAAATCACCTTTTGTTACCTCAGGTATTCGTATCGGTACACCGGCCATTACCAGTCGTGGTATAAGCTCAGCCGATATTCCTCAAATTGTTGAATTGATCGATCATGTTTTAATGAATATAAGCAACGATGCGGAAATAAATAAAGTAAAAGAAAAAGTGCATCACCTCATGAGTAAACGCCCGTTATTTGCCTGGTAAATATGACGCATTGAGTTTTACAAAATATTCGATCCTGAAAATTTTTGAATAATATACCTTTACATGAGTGTTAAATTTCAGGAATAACTTCGGCCGAACTGCTTATCAAATAGGCTTGCTTATTTTCAACCGAAATACATTCAAACCTTGACCGTACTAATTTGCCTTTCACAAAAATAACGTTATTCAATTTAAATCGCGTATTTTCGGGTAATTCTTTGAGCAGTGGTTTGCTCTTTCTGTCAAAAAGACGAAGTGCCATCATTAAGTTCTCGTCTGAACAACTGCTTGCAGCAGGATTGCTCATATAGCTTTTTAAAGCCGAAACTAATTCTGGCGGAAAAATATTTCGTTTAAAGTATGGGATGGCTAATTGCTGAAACTCGGTCTTCCATTCAATACCATGTGGCTTTACGTTATTACGGTGTTTTAACCAGGTAAACATATGCGCAAACTCATGTAATGTGGTAATAAAAAATGCGTATTTGTTTTGGTTACCGTTAATGGTGATCTTGTGTGGTTGATTCAGCACAGGCGAAGTATAATCGCCATACACGCTTTCGCGCGGCTTTGTAATACGGAAGTATACTTTGTAATGAATAATTAAGCAGGCCATGTCCTGCTCTACCCCTTCAGGAAGAAATGGTTTTAACTTATTCGATAGGTCGGATTGGTTCATTTTTCAACTGACTTTCCTCCATATGTTCAACCGTTTTATTCCAAGCCGGACATGTATGGCATTTATTTTTGCCTCTGAATAAGCCACAACTGCTTATCAATAAGGCCATAAGTGCAACAACAAAAACAGGTTTTAGTATGTGCTTCATAATACCAAATATAACGAAAAATGTGACCGAAAGTTATACCCGCACCGTTTAATTTGCTTTTTTAACAAGCAAAAATAGGTCTTGGCCAAGCCTTATACTTAACGCTGGCAACGAGGGTTTTTATATCTTTGGACTACCAGCAGATGGGATTCTTTTACGAAATAGGACGATATTGGATGTTTATGCGTCAGGTTTTTTTAAAACCTCAAAAATTTGACATGTTCTTTAAACGCTTCGTGAATGAATGCTACCAAATAGGCATTGGCTCATTGGGAATTGTTTCTATCATGTCTATTTTTATTGGCGCGGTTATAACGCTGCAAACCGCATATAATATCGATTCCTGGTACATTCCTCCTTACACAGTTGGGTTTACAGCCCGTCAATCTATTATTCTTGAATTTTCGCCAACTATTATTTCCTTGATACTTGCGGGTATTGTGGGTTCTAAGATCTCGAGTGAAATTGGTTCCATGCGTGTTTCCCAGCAAATTGATGCTTTGGATATCATGGGCGTTAATTCAGCAGGATTTTTAGTGCTTCCAAAAATAACTGGTGCCGTATTTATGTTTCCTTTTCTCATTACCATTTCCATGTTTTTGGGTTTGGTTGGCGGACTCGTTTTTGGAACCCTTACAGGAGAAATTACGGCCGAAAGATATATTTACGGTGTTCAATATTATTTTAATGCTTACGCTGTTCAATATGCATTAACCAAAACACTTTTCTTTGCTTTCATCATTACATCGGTTGCTTCGTATTATGGTTATTATACATCGGGGGGGTCAATTGATGTGGGTAAATCAAGTACAAAAGCTGTAATTGTAAGTTCTATATTTATTCTATTGGTAAATTATTTACTAACGCAATTGTTATTGATATGATAGAGATAAAAAACATATCAAAAACGTTTGGGAACAATCCTGTTTTAAAGAACATAAGTGCAACATTTGAGGCCGGAAAAGTAAATATGATCATCGGTCAAAGTGGTTCGGGAAAAACCGTTATTGCAAAGTGTATTGTTGGATTGATGGAAGTTGATCAGGGCGAAGTGTTGTATGATGGAAAAGATTTTGTGAAATTGGATAAGGCCGAGCGTATGGAGATCAGAAAACAAATTGGTTTTCTTTTTCAATACAGTGCTTTGTTCGATAGTATGACAGTTGAAGAAAATGTAATGTTCCCCATGAAAATGTTCTCTTCCATGACAAAGGAAGAAATGCTTGAACGGGTAAATTTTTGTTTGAACCGTGTAAACATGGGCGAGAAGAATCACCTTTATCCGTCAGAGTTAAGTGGTGGCATGCAAAAACGAGTTGGTATTGCACGTTCCATTGCATTAAATCCTAAATATTTATTTTGTGATGAACCCAATTCAGGATTGGACCCCCGTACGTCAATTGTTATTGATAAACTGATTAAAGAAATTACCGAAGAATTTAATATAACCACCATTGTTATTTCGCACGACATGAATTCGGTTATTGAAATAGGTCAAAACATTCATTTTTTATTCCAGGGCGAATTGTTGTGGAAGGGCGATAAAAAGGGCATTATTACAACCGACAATGAAGAGGTTAATAAATTTGTTTATTCTTCGGAATTCATGCAATTACTAAAAGAAAAACTGGCAGCCAGTTTTAAATGATCATTACCCAAAAACATTTTTGTTTTACTAAAGTAAAGTCATAAAAAAACCCCGATGTTGCCATCAGGGTTTTTTATTTTTGTATTTCTTATACTATTATTTTGCAACAACCATTTTACGGGTTGAAGTTGAAGCTCCTGCTGTAAGAGTGTAGTAATATACACCGCTTTCAAGTTGGTTCGCATTCAATTCAATTGTTTGAGGACCGCTTAATACAGTACCATAATTTTGGCTCATTACAACTTTACCTGCAAGGTCAGTTACAGTAAATGTAACAGGAACCGAAGCCGCAAGGTTATACTTGATAGTTGTGTTTGAGTTGAAAGGATTTGGCATGTTTTGACTAAGGCCTGTGATAAGGTTGGTATTGTTTTCAACACCAAGACCACTTACGTTAGTTGTAACTTTCATCCAAACAGCCCAGTTTTGAACTGTAAATTCACTGTCACCACCTTCTAAGTAACCGGCAATACCATCACAAGGATAATAGAAACCAGCACCGGTAGACGTAGGTAATGTACCTGATCCTTCGTTTGCAATATCTAAAACGTAAGAGTTAACTGAATACAAAGATTTAACAGCGAACCAAGGCAATGTTGGAGTTTCACCACAAGCTGCGCCATTGTTACCAAAACCGGCAATTACACCAAACGTATCAGCAGTGTTACCATGATACTCAATTTTGATACCGAAACGGGTTCCGGCAGGTACGTTAAATGCAGGGGCAAAACCAATAACACCTGAGTTAAACCATGTAGCACCACCAACAAAAGATACATTGTCAATTAATGTTTCGGTATGCAACACAGTTGAAGTTGGATATCCTGAAGAATTTAATTGAATAACCTTTACCTGTAAAGTATCCATTATACCTGAAATGTTCGAATGACCTGCATTGATAAAAATTGAGTCAATTGTTAAAGCTCCTGTATAGTTAACATCTAAAGGGTAAGCACTACCGTCAGTTAAACCATATGAATCATTAATTTGATTTAATGTTCCGTCATAAAAATCAACAATACCGTAACGGAAGCTTGTTGAAGATGCAGGATAATTCATATTCATATCCCAAATATATCTCCACCAGTCAGACACACCCATTTCAAAGTCTTGTCTTGTTTGATCAGCAAATTCGTAGTCAACAAAGAAAGTTTGTACTGCACGATTTGCCTCAGGCATGTGAATTGTTTTTGGAACATGTGTTACAGGCACTTTACCCACCAATGGTGTTGTAAAACTTGTTTGAGCTTCTAAGCTGCCAAAACCTAACAGAGAAGCTAGAGAGAGAAGGTAGATTTTTTTCATGATCTTTAATTTAATTTTTGTTTTAGCATGTTTAGTCATTGTTCATCCACGGGTTTTTGTTCCGTCTTTATTTATGCCTACCGCATGTCTTTTTTCGTAATGCCGTAAAGTTAGTAAATACTAGAAATTTATAGCTATGGACCGACCCTTTTTTAACGAAAGGTCATTTTTTTGTAAAATAAGGTAAATTTAGGGCATAAAAAAAGGGCAGCCATTAGGCTGCCCTTTTTAACAATTGGAGAAATATTATCCCTTGATGAAAGAAACTTTACCAATTCCTTTGTCAGTTTTGATGTCAACGTTATAAGTTCCCTTAGCAAAACTTGTAGCATCGATCTGAATTTTGTTTGCGCCAGCATTCATCATACCCAATGATTGAGTAGCAATAATACGTCCTTGTATGTCAGTGATCGTTAAGAAAGCTGCAGCAGAAGCTGATTCACTTGTATACTCAACAGTTACATAATCAACTGTTGGGTTAGGGTAAATAGCAATATTTGTAATTGAATTGATAGCATCTAATCCACTAAGGTATTCAACTGAAATATCATCAACAGAGAAATAGTTATCGTCATGTGTTTCGTGAACAATGGCGAAGAAAATGTTTTGGTTAATATAAGCACCTAAGTTCAAAGTATTTTGAGTTAAAATACCTAACCAACGTGACGAATCACCTGTAGCGTTTGCCTCGATCTCAGCCATTTGGTGTGTAGAACCATCCCAACCATGAACAAATGCAGTTGTTGGTAAAACCACTGCATTGGTATACGGGTTTTTGTACTCATATGAATTCCATGCAGCACCGTAACCTGGATAAGTACCACCTTCATCGCTGTACTCAGCTCCAAAGAACATTGGAGCACTGAAAGAACCTAAGTCATTATCAGTAGTAGAAATACGCACTGTAAAACCATCTAAGTAAAGAGGTGTTTGAAAAGGAGCTGTTTTCCATCTTAATGTTGCACTGGTAGCGCTTGCAGGGATCATTACGTTTGGAGAAACTAACCAGTTTCTAACCGAAGTAGTGAAGTTGTTAGTCCAAGAGTTAGAGGCCATAACAACGTTTGTATCACCTGTACCTGTTAATGAATCAACAAATGCAAATGCATAAGCGGCAAACCATTCGTTAGGGCGACTTGCACCTGAACCATCAGCTAAACCATCTTCATCATAATCATACCAATCTGGATCAGCTGTTAAAACTGAAGGGTAGCTAACTTGAATGTTTGTAAGACTTCCTTGGAAATCTTCCGATAAAATAGTTGTTTGTGCTTTAGAACCAAGTCCCAAAGCTAAAAAAGCAGCAGCAACGTAAAATTTTTTCATAATTCTTATTT
>JAYUZA010000051.1:0-3008 GCA_043752145.1 Flavobacteriales bacterium | reverse complement strand
TTGGGAGGTTAAAAGGCTACTTTATAGCTCATTTTTAGTCAAATGAGGTGCCGCTTTCGTGTGAGGCTTTGATCATTTCCTCGTATTGCGCAGGAGTTAAATCGTTGAAATAGAAGTTAACAGGATTGATTTTTTCGCCATTCTTGATAACCTCGTAATGTAAATGTGGTGCTGTTGATTTTCCGGTGCTGCCAGCAAAGCCAATAACATCGCCACGGCTTACCTTTTGTCCTTTTTTGACATTGAATCCGCTTAAATGGGCGTACATGGTTTTATAACCAAACCCGTGATTTAACAAAACAATATTGCCATATCCCCAAAATCCGCTTTCCACATTTTCAACCACAGCATCGCCCGTAGCCCTTATTTTCGTGCCTGTTTTACAGGGAAAATCCATTCCCGAGTGAAAAGCCCTTGTGCGGTAAATGGGATCAATACGCCAGCCATATGCACCTGTATGCGCAGTTACCTCACGGTTAGGTACGGGAATAACGGCCGGAATACTTTTCAGCATCTTGTCTTTTCGCGTGGCAAGTTCAACCAATTCATCAAAACTCTTGCTTTGGGCATAAATTCTCTTTTGAATCTCATCGATCTGCATGGTAGTAGAAATTATCAGGTCGCTATTATCAAATCCCTGAAGGTCTTTGTACTTATCAGAGCCCCCTGTGGCCAGTAGGCGCTTGTTACCGGGGTATTCATCGGCCTCAAGAATAACACGGTATAACTTATTATCGCGTTGCTCAATAGAGGCAAGTATTTTCTCAGTGCGTCTTATTTCACCTTTTAATTCTGCGTATTGTGATTTAAGTTGTTTTATCTCCCGTAAATAAGCCTTTTCACGAGGAGATTTGAAAAAAGTGAATGCCAAAATTGATACAAGGACAGAGAATACGATAGCGAGACCCACGAACGGTAAAGCTTTTGCAAGCCTTTGTCTGAATGTTAAGATCACTTTTTCGTACGAAAGTGACTCGGGATTATATTTATACTTAATTTTTGACAAGAAGCTCGAAATTAGCCAAAACCCTGTAATTTGGCAATCTTTTAACAATAATTGAATTTTTGATTTATGATGACATCGGTTGAGATACGCAAAAAATTCCTTGATTTTTTCAAAGATAAACAGCATGAAATAGTTCATTCTGCGCCACTTGTTATAAAAAATGATCCAACCCTCATGTTCACAAATGCAGGTATGAATCAGTTCAAAGATTTATTTTTAGGCAACTCACCCATCAAGCATAAACGCATTGCCGATACACAAAAATGTTTGCGTGTATCAGGAAAACACAACGATTTGGAAGAAGTTGGTGTTGATACCTATCACCATACCATGTTCGAGATGTTGGGTAACTGGAGTTTTGGCGATTATTTTAAAGTTGACGCAATTAAATGGAGTTGGGAATTACTTGCCGAAGTTTATAAATTACCAAAAGACCGTTTGTACGTTACCGTTTTTGAAGGAAGTAAAGATGATAATCTTGCTTTTGATCAGGAAGCATATGATGAATGGAAAAAATATATTGACGAAGACCGGATTTTAAAAGGAAATAAAAAAGATAATTTTTGGGAGATGGGAGATACGGGTCCGTGCGGACCCTGCAGCGAGATTCATGTGGACCTGCGCAGTGATGAAGAAAGAAAAAAGCAAGATGGTAAAGAGTTGGTGAATTTAAGTCACCCGCATGTGATCGAAATATGGAATAATGTTTTCATGGAGTTTAACCGCAAGCAGGATGGAAGTTTGGAAAAATTGCCTGCACAGCATGTAGATACCGGAATGGGATTCGAGCGTTTGTGTATGGCTATACAAGGAAAAACATCAAACTATGATACCGACCTGTTTACCCCAATCATCGAGAAGTTAGAACAGATTTCAGGATTACGGTATAAGTCAAACGATACAGGCAAGCAACAGGAAATGATAAACATTGCTATGCGTGTTTGTGCCGACCATATTCGCGCCATTTCATTTTCAATTTGTGATGGTCAATTGCCATCCAACACAGGAGCAGGATATGTTATTCGAAGAATTTTAAGAAGAGCGATTCGTTATGGATATCAAACATTGAATTTACGCGAACCGTTTTTGCATCGGTTAGTTCCGGTCCTTGGACACATTATGGGCGATGCTTTTCCTGAGTTGATGAGCCAAAAATTATTGATCGAGAAAGTGATCAAAGAAGAAGAACTGGCATTTTACCGTACGCTTGAGAATGGCTTAAAACGTATTGACACGGTTTGTGTTGAAATGAATCAAACCAAGAAAGTAAAAGTCATTGAAGGAAAAATAGTATTTGAATTGTATGATACGTTTGGTTTTCCTGATGATCTTACTTCGTTAATTGCGCGTGGTTACGGATTGAGTATTGACGAGGAAGGATTTAAAGAAGAATTGAATAAGCAAAAAGACCGTTCACGCGCGGCTACGCAAATCGAAACCGATGATTGGGTTGTATTGCGTGCCAGTGATAAAGAAGAATTTGTTGGGTACGATTTGTTGACCACGCATGTAAATATCAATAAATATCGCAGAATAAAACAAAAGGGAAAAGATCAGTTTCAGTTAGTTCTGAACGTAACCCCATTTTATCCCGAAGGAGGTGGTCAGGTTGGTGATACAGGTACATTGGAAGCAGGTGTTGAAATTATACGCGTAACCGATACCAAGAAGGAAAATAATTTAATTGTACATTTTGTAGATAAATTACCCGATGACCCCAAAGCTAAATTCACGGCCGTGGTTGATAAGCAGGGTAGACAAATGTCGGCAAGCAATCACTCGGCCACGCATTTATTGCACGAGGCTTTACGTAACGTATTGGGTACACACGTTGAACAAAAGGGGTCGTTGGTGCATCCCGATCATTTGCGTTTTGACTTTTCGCATTTTTCAAAAATGAGCGATGAGGAATTGGAGCAGGTGGAAAGACAAGTGAACGTAAAAGTACGTGAAAATATTTTGTTGGATGAGAGACGTAATACACCTATTGACGATGCAAAGG
>JAYUZA010000050.1:0-3011 GCA_043752145.1 Flavobacteriales bacterium | reverse complement strand
GAAAGGACAAGCAGGATTTTGTGGCGCTCTGACGTTACAAGGGTCTTTAACGCTCATTTTCAAAGTAACATGAATCCGCTGCTACGCAGCGGATTTGTTTTTATAATAATTTCATTTACGAGGGAGCTCACAATGAAATTATTATAAAAACAAAAACCCTACGCTTTGCGTAGGGTTCAGGTTTACTTATCTGTAGCGGGAGCAGGACTCGAACCTACGACCTTTGGGTTATGAGCCCAACGAGCTACCATCTGCTCCATCCCGCGATATGTTTGCAAAGATAACAATTAATCGCTTACCCCTTGATTTCATTCATTAATTGCTTTTTTTAACCAGTTTTGACTAATTTTTAAGCCCTGAACCTCAATAAATACGCTACTTTTGCAAACTTATGAACCACAAGGCCGGATTTGTTAATATTGTAGGAAAACCTAACGTTGGAAAATCAACGCTTATGAATGCTTTGGTGGGCGAAAATTTGAGCATTATCACCTCAAAAGCACAAACTACCCGCCACCGTATCATGGGCATTGTAACCGGAGATAATTTTCAAATAGTCTACAGCGACACACCCGGAATTTTAAAACCGCATTATAAATTGCACGAAGGCATGATGAATGCCGTTGAAGGTTCATTTACCGATGCCGATATTGTGATATATGTAAGCGAACCCGGACTTAATTCGACCATTGAAGAAGAAACAATGGAAAAAATTAAAAATCTTACGGTTCCCTTAATGATCATTATCAATAAGGTTGACACAATTGATAACGATCATGCTATACGGCTGGTCGAAGAATTTAGAAAATTATTGCCCAATGCATTAGTTGCAACCGTTAGTGCTTTAAAAGCATGGAACATTGAAACCGTATTTAAAAAAATAATTGAACTGCTTCCTGAATCACCGGCTTTTTATCCCGAAGGTGAATTAAGCGATAAGTCGGTTCGCTTTTTTGTATCAGAGATCATTCGCGAAAAAATATTGCTGAATTACGAAAAAGAGGTTCCGTATTGTTGCGAAGTTCATATATCAGAATACAAAGAAGAACCAAAAATTGATAGAATTACCGCCATCATTTATGTTGCACGCGATTCGCAAAAAGGAATTGTTATCGGACATCAGGGGTCTAAACTGAAAAAAGTGGGAAGCGAAGCACGTTTGGATATTGAAGAAATGCTGGGCAAAAAAGTATTTATAGAATTACAAGTAAAAGTTGCCAAAGACTGGCGCGAAGACGATAAGTTTTTAAAGCGATTTGGATACCTTGGGAAGTAAGAAATGCGGAGTTAAATTAGATTTTAGAAGTAAGAAGTAGTTGAAGAATATAAAATGAGTAATATAGTAGCAATAGTAGGAAGACCAAATGTAGGAAAGTCGACACTGTTTAACAGATTGACTGAAACACGTGCGGCCATTGTTGATTCGGTAGCCGGTGTTACGCGTGACAGGCATTACGGCAAAGCTGTTTGGGGAAAATTTGAATTTACAGTAATTGATACCGGTGGTTATATTACCGGAAGTGATGATATTTTTGAAGGTGAAATTCGCAAACAGGTTAAGTTAGCCATTGACGAATCCAATGTAATTATTTTTGTTGTGGATGTTACCGATGGTTTATCCGATTATGATAAAGCTATTTCGATCATTTTACGTAAGTGCAAGAAAAAAGTAATTCTGGTTGCCAATAAAGTTGATAACCATGAACGCATTCAAAGTTCATACGAGTTTTTTGAATTAGGTTTAGGTGATGTACTTTGCATAAGTGCAGTGAACGGTAGCGGAACCGGAGATCTGTTGGATGAAGTTATTAGAGATTTCCCTGATGAGATTGAACGTACCGAAGAAACCCTGCCACGTATTGCCGTTGTAGGAAAACCGAATGTTGGCAAATCATCACTTATAAACGCATTGATAGGAGAAGAGCGCAACATTGTAACCGATATTTCAGGAACCACACGCGATAGTATTGATGTTCATTATAATTCATTTGGATTTAATTTCACGATGATCGATACGGCAGGGATCCGTAAAAAAGCAAAAGTGAATGAGGATATTGAATTTTATTCGGTAATACGTTCCATTCGCACCATTGAATACAGTGATGTAAGTTTATTCATGATAGATGCTACCGAAGGAATTCAAAAGCAGGATCTGAATATTTATTATATTATTGAGCGCAATAAACGGGGTGTTGTTATTTTGGTGAACAAATGGGACCTGGTGGAAAAAGACCATACCAGTACTATTGAATACGAGAAAAAAATTCGTGAAGCCATTAAGCCTTTTGATGATGTTCCTATTTTGTTCATTTCGGCCCTTACAAAACAACGAATTCACAAAGCGCTTGAAACGGCTATGCATGTTTTTGAGAACCGTACCAAACATATCTCAACTTCGGTATTGAATGAGATCATGTTGCCTATTATTGAATCTACTCCTCCTCCTCAGTATAAAGGAAAAACAATCAAGATTAAATTCATCACACAATTGCCTATGCATTATCCCGCATTCGCATTCTTTTGCAGCAATCCGCAATACATTAAAGATGCGTATCGCAGATTTTTAGAAAATCAGTTACGTAAGAATTTTGATTTTAGTGGTGTGCCGATTCGGATTTTCTTTAGGGCGAAATAGAATTTCACGAAATGTCTTTCTTATTCAGGAGCTCTACTACTTTTTAAAGGCAACGAAACAGTAAAAGTTGTGCCTGACAACAACTTACTTTCAAGCTGTATTTGGCCGCTTAATTTATCAACCCCTTTACGAACTAAATAAAGCCCAAGACCTGACCCAATTGTTGCGGTATTACCTCGAAAAAACATTTCAAAAACGCTACCCTGTATTGACTGATCAATTCCAGAACCATTGTCTTCAATAATTAGTTTGACTAATTTCTCATTTTCCGTAACCGTAATTTTAAGAAACGGATTCTCCCTACCCATGTTTTGATACTTTACGGTGTTCTCAATAAGATTTTGCAAAATAGTCTCTATAATTGATTTGTTAGAAA
>JAYUZA010000049.1:0-7740 GCA_043752145.1 Flavobacteriales bacterium | reverse complement strand
GTGATTGCCTTCATCAAAAGCTTTTTCGGCCTCCAAAAACAAATCTTCTATTTCACTTATTTTATACATAACTTAATGACTGAAACTAGTAAAAAAGTTGCCATCTTTGACCTAAATATAACAAAATTTTTAGCTTGTTTTATTGACCAAAACAGCCAACGGTTTAAAGACTTAAAAATGACCCATATACTTTGCATAGAAACCAGTGGTCTGGTATGTAGCGTATCGCTTTCTCAAAATGGTGATTGTAAGTCGTTTAAATCTGTTTCAGATGAGCAGTATCGCCATGCCGAAGTCCTGCACACCCTTGTATCAGCTGTTTTGCAAGAGGCAAATGTTAAATTGACCGAAGTTCAGGCGGTGGCTATTAGCAAGGGTCCCGGTTCGTACACCGGCCTGCGGGTGGGCGTGTCAAGTGCCAAGGGATTTTGTTATGCATTAAATATTCCGCTCATCGCCATTAACACACTTTACTTGATCGCTCTTGATGCAAAACATCAAACCAGCGAAAAAAATATTTCGGGTTTTACTGCTATGATCGATGCGCGAAGGGATGAAGTGTATTTGCAGGAGTTCGATCCCGATTTAAATGAATCAGGCAATCCCCAACCCGTTATATTGAGTAATTATCATCCAACCAATTCAACCATTCTTTTTTGTGGCGATGGTTGTGAAAAATCGAAAGTGTATTTTGAAAAAGAAGGAAGTCTATTTGTGCCCGGTGCAAAACCATTGGCTAATAATATGTGCAACATTGCCAATGAAAAATTTGAAAAAAGCGAATTTGAAAATGTTGTTTATTTCGAACCGTTTTATTTGAAGGAGTTTTATATTAAAGGTTAGACATCGGAAGTCAGACTTCAGACATCAGAATATTTTTTCTAATTTACGTAATAAACAGCCATCCTGCGTAGCGCTGATTGAAATCAAATTAAGCTAAAGAATTTACGCGTATCGAAGGAGGCTGCCTCCCTCGAAAAAATTTGAGATTCAAAATTTGAAATTTGAGATACTCGGGTCGGGCTTTCACTCATAGTCCTCCCATAAAGTAGATGTTCGTTCCTCAAATCACCTCATGATGCGGGCTATCCGTTCAATCCCTGGCAGAATCGGATGAAAGCATCATTCTTCTCTTGAAAAGAGAAGTTTTATAATTGCATAATTGGATAATGAAATCTATTTCAATTAAACAATTGTGCAATTATAAAACAGCCTTGCTGAATGATGCTTTCTCAAAACGATGACTAATGGGATCATGATTACATAATCCCTGGCAGAGATCATTCGTCAAAATCCTCCGCCCCTTAATTACAATTTGAAAAAATAAATTTTAATGGGGCACCTCCTTTACAAAGGAGGATGTACATCGATCGAAATTTAAATCGTACCGATCACGTACATTTCTTCCATGGTAGGTTGTGAGACACCACCTTTTTTCTCGAGGGTAATGGCAAATGCCTGGGGATTTTCGATATTTTTTACTTCAAAAAATCCTGATGTTAATGATTCAATTGGGATCATGCCCATGTCAACCGGTTTACCATCAACAATAGCCCATAGCTGATATTGCTTATCTGTTGGTGCGGTTGGTAAATCATTAATGGCAATTACTGTTTTATTGTTTTGCTTGTTCCAGCAAATGATGGCTAGTGAACTTTCAGGTTTATTGTTGGTGCTTTTCAAAAACACCGTTTTAAAATCGGGATTCCTGAACATAGCCAATTCACCATCGGTATATTTTTTTGTCTCCCGAAGTTTCGAAATTTCAAATAATTTATTCGAAATTGTTTCATCAGCCTTTGCCAATTGTTTCGTTAGGTCAACTGCATTGGACGTTTGATAAAAATAAAGTGAAACCATTGAAACGGCCAATACAACACAAGCTGCGGCCAATAAACGGTTAAACGACTTATAATTACTACTTGAAGTGGTTTTTAACGGAACAATTTTAGCCGAAGGCGTGTCGGCAACAGGCATATTTTTTAACTGAGCAAATAATTTATTTTTTAATTCGGCAGGAGGAGTAATTTTTTGAGCATCGGCCATTTGTTCAATAGAGAACATGATCTTATCCAACTCTTCACGTATTTCGGGATAAATATGCGACATGCATTCAACTTCCCTTTTTTCTTGCGAAGAAACGGCTCCTATTGAATAACTCTCCAATATTCCTGATGCTATGTATTCCTTAATATCCACTTATTTGTCAAACTCTGTTCTTAATTGTGTTACTACCCTTGCCCTAGTTTTAATTCTTCTTAAAGGCATATTTAATTCCTTGGCCAATTCTTCCTATGTATACCCGTTATAAAAAGCCATTTCTATCATTTGGCGATGTTCGGGTTTTAAATTTTCATCTAATTCTTTGATCAAAAGAAGAAACAGCTGTTACTGAATAACTCTTCAATATTCCAGAAGCTATGTATTCCTTACCGTCCACTATTTATCAAAGTATTTTCGCAATTGTGTTAAGGCTGCCCTTGCCCTTGTTTTAACTGTACCAAGAGGCATGTTTAATTCCTCGGCCAATTCTTCTTGTGTATACCCGTTATAAAAAGCCATTTCTATCATTTGACGATGTTCGGGTTTTAAATTTTCAATTAACTCTTTTATTAAAAAATGATCCTCGTTTGTCTTGGAACTCATTTGTTTATTAACTACACCTACGCTTTTATCAATACTTTGGATTTTTTGCCTCATGTTTTTTGACCGAAGCATGTCAATAGCATGGTTCCTGCTGATGTTTAACATCCAGGTAAATATAGTGCCCTTTGAACGGTCGTAGGCGTCAATATTCTTCCAGATTTTAACAAATGATTCTTGTAAACAGTCTTGGGCAATTTCCTCTTTTCCAAGCATACGGAACAAAATACCATACAATGCACCAGAATAATTATCATACAGTTTACTAAAGGCCGCTTCATTTCGCGACTTTAGTTCTTGTATAAATTTTTCGTCTATATGGGGTTGTATTTGAATCAACACCTTAAATCTACGAAAAAATGTTTAATGCGGTTTGAATTTTATACCGATGGCCAATTAATTTATAAAGCACTTTTCTAATGGAAATTGGCATCGGCATGATATCATGTGATTTTCAGCGGCAAGTATTACTCAACAAGAAACCAATTGTTTAGGAGTTCCTCACGGTTATAACGCATGCGCTCACCCGTTTTTACATCCACCAGGCTTTTGCCAACTTCCTCGACAATTACTTGTCCGGCTGCGGTATCCCATTCCATGGTTGGCGCGTAGCGCGGATAACAATCGGCCAGATCTTCGGCTATCAAACAAAACTTTAATGAACTTCCTTTAGAAACCAATTCCACGGCCGTATATCGCTCACGCTTTAATTCAATATATCGTTCGGTATCAACGCTCATGTGCGACCTGCTTGCAACAATACGGCAAAGCTCGGGTTGCGGAGACGATGAAAGTTTTGCGCTTGCTTTTAAGATCTCTTTTAAATTTCCCTCTTCAAATTCTTCGGGAATTAAACATTTAAAAGAACCTTCATTTTTCGCGGCATAGTATAATTCTCGTGAAACCGGAACATAGATCACACCCAAAACCGGAAAATTATTTTCTATCAAAGCAATGTTAACCGTAAATTCTCCATTGCGCTTTACAAACTCCTTTGTTCCGTCTAACGGATCAACGATCCATAAATTTTTCCAGCTTTTGCGTTCCTCATAAGGAATATTTTTTCCTTCCTCGCTCAGCACTGCAATTTTTGTCGCATTTAATTTTTCAGTAATAATGGCATTCGCTTTTTTATCGGCAACCGTCAATGGTGAATCATCGGTCTTGTATTCCACTTCAAAATCGGAACTGTATACCTCCATTATTTTTTCGCCACCTAAAATAGCGGCATTAATGGCAATAAATAAATTTGAATTTTGTTCTGGAATCATCTCAAAAATATTTTTTGTTTTTTACCACAGAGTGCGCAAAGAGAATCAGACTTATTCATTTCAAAAAACAATTTACAGAAATAGAGATCACAGAGGCTGTAGGCATTTTTGAGCTGATTTCTAGAAAAGTCCATACACCAAAGATAATACAGTTACCACCGAAATGGTATATAATAATGTAAGAGGCCATCCAAATTTCAAATAATCTTTGAATTTATATCCACCGGGACCGTATACCATTAAATTGGTTTGATAACCGTAAGGTGTAAGAAATTCGGCCGAGCCCGCAAAAGCGATGGCTAAGAAATAGGGCGCCATTTCAGTAATTCCCATCTGTCTTAGTATTTCAACCGTGACAGGAAACATAATGGCTACAGCCGCTTTATTTGTAACGAGAACTGCCAGTAAATTTGTGACTATATAAATTGCCAGCAACAAAAGTGCCTTTGATTCGACCAGCCCCGCTACATTATTTACAGCATACGCTATTTCCTTATCCAAGCCTGAATTGGAAATTGATTTTCCTAAACCAAGAGCAAGCGCCAATACAAAATACAGGTCAAAATCAAGGTTCTTACTGATCTCGTTGTACTTTATGATGTTAAGCAACACAATTAAACACATCAACAATAACAATCCTTTAAACAGCGTTAAAATGCTTAGTGCTGACAAAACAAAAACAGCTACCAATCCCGCTATGAGTGCCATACTTTTCCAAGGATTAAAATTGGTAATTTCATGAATTTTTGAAACGAGGTAAACATCATGCGTGCTTTTAATTCGTTCTTCAAAATCGTTTCCCGCGATCACAAGTAAAAGATCGCCCGATTGAATATCTATATCACCTATTTTTCCTTCAATTCTGTTTTCACCTCTGTTAACAGCAATAATTGAACCGTCAAAACGAGCACGGAAGTTTAATTCCTTTATTGTTTTTCCGATCAGGGACGAATCGGGTGAAACGATGCATTCAACCACATTGGTCTTTTCGGTTATACTTGATTGTATATTGGCCGGCAATTGCAATCCGTTGTTTGCTTTTACCAGTTCAAGTATCATACTTGTATCTCCGGCAAATATCAAAATATCTTTTTCATAAATTTTTTCTTCAGGTCCTACGGCTGTAATGCGCTCATCATTACGAATAATTTCAACAAGGAACAATCCTTTTAAATTTCTTAACCCTGCCTCTTCAATTGTTTTACCAATGAAATTAGAAGCTTTGGAAACAATAAGTTCCGATAAATATTCACGTTTTGAATCTTTATAGGTCTGTATGGGACTTTTTCTATCGGGCAATAATCGTCCGGAAAACAATATCAAATAAAAAATTCCAACCACAGCCACAACTAAACCGGGAATGGTAAAATCAAACATGCCCAGGGGTTTGAATCCTGCTTCCTGCACAAATCCGTTTACCACCAAATTGGTAGAGGTTCCAACCAAGGTTAAGGTGCCACCAATTATTGTTGCATACGAAAGGGGAATTAATACTTTTGATGGAGAAATTTTATTTCGTTCGGCCCAATTGTTCACATATGGAAGCAACATGGCAACAAGCGGTGTGTTATTTATAAAACCCGAGAACGCTGTAACACCGGGAACCATTCTTGCTAAAAAAGACCCTAAACTTAATCCATCCCTGAAAAACTTGGAGAAAGCATATTCGATCATGTTGGTTTTTTGTATCACATCACTCACAACCAATAAAAGCAAAACGACCATTAATTGCTCATTAGCGAAACCGGCAAGAACATCAGAACTTTTATTAATATCGGAGATCAATAAAATAATATTGGCCAGCAAAAACGCGACCACAGGCCTCATATAGTCCTTGTACAAGACGATCATGAGACCTAAAACAACTGCTATAACTACACCCTGCTCCATTAAAACGTACAAATATAAAGATAATATCGACTAATTTGATAGACTTACTTATTTTTGAGATAGGGATATGGTAAATACACTGATTTTACGGATGTTTTAAAGAAAAAAATTAATATCCTCCGCCCGAACCACCAATATTTTCAATGGGGTGCCAGGTTGTTTTGATCTCCTGAAGATCGCTTATTAGATACGGGTTTTGTGAATCTTGTTTGGTCCAATCCTTGTTGTATACAAAAACACGTTTTAAATTGGAAGTAGACTTATCATCAACCATTTTATGTTCTTCGGCTGTTAGTCCTTCACAAACGATGGCATTCACATCCAAATGCGTTGTGAAATGTTCCAATAATTCATTTTTAAATCCTGTTAAGATATTTATTACTCCACCCGGCAAATCAGATGTGGCCAATACTTCGGCAAATGAAACAGCGGGTAATGGATTTGCAGGCGATGCCAAAACAATAACGGTATTTCCACCGGCAATAGCCGGCATGACCATTGATATTAAATTTAATAAACTTGAATTTTCGCCACAAACAATTACAACAACACCTGTAGCTTCGGGAACCGAAAAATTAAAATGTGAACTAGCTACGGGATTTACCGTGCCAAAAATTTGTTGGTATTTATCGCACCAACCTGCATAGTATACAGTTCTGTCAATGGACAATTCAACTTCTTTCTTTGCTTGTTCCTGCGTTAGTCCGCCATAGGTTAATTCTTCAACGAACTGAGCCTTTCTTCCTTCTAACATTTCGCTTATGCGATATAGGATCTGCGAACGATTGAACGCTGCCCTACCCGACCATCCGCCAAAAGCCGCACGTGCTGAAAGCACAGAATCACGAAAGTCCTTGCGAGAACACTGACAAACATTTGCCACAGCTTTTCCTTCATTGTTCTTGAACAAAAAAGTGCGTCCGCTTTCGGTACGGGGGAATTTTCCAGCGATGTAAATTTTATATGTTTTTAATATTTCGATTCTTTCCATAATATTTTACTTTTTTTGCCACCAAATCTCCAATGCACCAAAGCACACCAAAATTATTTGCTTTCAAGTTTTATATAAGCTCCTAAACCATGCAATCCACCCTCGCGACCATATCCACTTTCTTTGTATCCGCCAAAGGGTGATGTTGGATCAAATTTATTATACGTATTTGCCCAAACAACACCGGCACGCAATTTACTTGTCAAATTAAATACTTTTGAACCTTTGTCGGTCCAAACTCCGGCCGATAAACCGTATGGAATATTGTTCGCCTTTTCAATTACTTCAGCATCGGTCCTGAACGTTTGCACAGCTAACACCGGACCAAAAATTTCTTCCTGCGCAATTTTATGCGATTGCGATACATTTAAAAATAATGTTGGTGGACACCAAAATCCTTTGCCGGGTAAATCACACGGTGCCTGATACATTTCGGCTTTCTCCTTTATTCCTGCATTGATAAACGATTTAATGGTTGCTAATTGTCCTTTTGAATTAATAGCACCCACATCAGTATTTTTATCCAACGGATCGCCCATGCGCAACGATTTCATACGGTGTTTTAATTTGCGAATGACTTCGTCATACACACTTTCCTGTACAAATAAACGTGAGCCAGCACAACAAACATGACCCTGATTAAAATAAATTCCATTGATAATTCCCTCTACAGCCTGATCAATGGCAGCATCTTCAAAAATAATATTGGCGGCTTTTCCACCCAATTCAAGCGTTAGTTTTTTTCCTGAACCGGCAACCGAACGTTGAATTAATTTTCCAACGTCAGTCGATCCTGTAAAAGCAAGTTTATTTACATCGCCATGATTTACCAAGGCGGATCCCGTTTCACCGGCACCTGTAATTATGTTTACAACACCCGGTGGCAGATCGGCTTCCTGAATTAATTCAGCTAATTTCAATGCTGTTAACGAAGTTGTTTCAGCC
>JAYUZA010000048.1:0-3026 GCA_043752145.1 Flavobacteriales bacterium | reverse complement strand
CAGTGGCGGAAGTATTGTAGCGACCTACATTTTACGTGATACCCTGCTTACAAATAAACCAAGCGATGGTGCTTTTTATGCTCCCGAACAAACTGTTTATTATTTCAAAAAAACAGGATTAAATCAGGCTAATTCATATCGTCTTATAGCCAATATAAATGAGGGAACCCCTGCTGCCAAAGAAGTATCGGCCGAAACAAAACTAGTTCAAACATTTTCGGCTACGGTCCCCAGCTCAATATCGGTAGGAACCTATGATGGAGTTGACCATAATTATTTAACCCCGAACATTTCGTTTACCCCTCCTTCCAATTCCGATAAATATGAAATTATGTGGCGTATTAAATGGGATGAGTACACTTCAACCGATACCACACGTAAACATTATGAATGGCTTGTAGGAAGTGTTGGACGCGAAGCAGTGTTAAGCACCGGTCAAATTGTATATCAGGTTGGTGGTGAAGCTTTTTATAAAACCTTAGACAATGTTATACCCAACGATCCTGCTGTGGTAAAACGTATTTTCAGAGCTATTGACGTAATCGTATATGCCGCAAGTCCCGACCTTGAAACGTATATCAATGTAAATGCTCCTCAAACAGGATTGGTTCAGGAACGGCCTGAGTTTACCAATGTGTCAAACGGTCTGGGTTTATTCTCAAGCCGCATTCACATTACCATTCCCAACAAATACCTCACCCTTGGAAGTATGCGCGAATTGGTTCATGGTACTTATACTGGAGATCTCCTGTTTTGTACCGATACAACCTCAACCCTTTTTACCCTGGCACTGCCGCCAACGGTAATTTGCCCATAGTTCTGTCATAAAGGTTATGCTATTATAACCTGTTTTCTGCCATTTTTACTGTCTTTTTGCTCCCATCTGTCATTGGCATGTGTATTGACTATTAATTCCTAAAAACAAAGAAATGGGAAAAATAATAGGCATAGACTTAGGTACGACCAACTCGTGTGTTTCGGTAATGGAAGGCAGTGAGCCGGTTGTAATCACCAATAGTGAAGGTAAAAGGACTACTCCCTCTATAGTAGGATTTATTGACGGTGGCGAACGTAAAATTGGCGATCCTGCCAAGCGTCAGGCCATCACCAACCCTATAAACACGATCTATTCGATCAAACGTTTTATGGGAAATAATTTTGACGAGGTGAAGATGGAAGTTTCGCGCGTTCCTTACAACGTTGTAAAAGGCGATAACAATACACCCCGTGTAAAAATTGGCGACAGGTTATATACTCCGCAGGAAATTTCGGCAATGATATTGCAAAAAATGAAAAAGACCGCTGAGGATTTTTTAGGGCATGAAGTTACCGAAGCGGTTATTACCGTTCCGGCATATTTTAACGATGCACAACGCCAGGCAACCAAAGAAGCAGGTGAGATAGCAGGATTAAAAGTAAAACGTATTTTGAATGAGCCTACAGCCGCAGCGTTAGCTTACGGTCTGGATAAGAAGAACAGAGACATGAAAATTGTTGTGTTCGACTGCGGTGGTGGTACGCATGACGTTTCGGTACTTGAATTAGGCGAAGGTGTTTTTGAAGTAAAAGCAACCGATGGTGATACCCATTTAGGTGGCGATGATTTTGATCAGGTAATTATTGACTGGTTGGCCGATGAGTTTAAACATGAAGAAGGAATTGACTTACGTCAGGATCCTATTGCTTTGCAACGCTTGAAAGACGCTGCCGAAAAAGCAAAAATTGAATTATCCAGTGCCGCAACAACTGAAATAAATTTGCCTTATATTACCATGGTGAGCAATGTTCCTAAATTTTTAGTGAAGCATTTAACCAAAGCAAAATTTGAGCAATTAGCCGATAAATTAATTCAACGCACAATTGAACCGTGCCGCAAAGCATTGCAAAATGCCAGTATGAGTGTGGGCGATATTGATGAAGTAATTTTAGTTGGTGGATCAACACGTATTCCTGCAATACAGGAAGCTGTAAAAAAATTCTTCGGAAAAGATCCCTCAAAAGGTGTTAACCCCGATGAAGTTGTTGCTATTGGAGCAGCCATTCAAGGTGCTGTATTAACCGGAGAAATTAAAGATGTATTGTTGTTGGATGTTACACCACTTTCATTGGGTATTGAGACCATGGGCGGTGTAATGACAAAATTAATTGAAGGAAATACGACTATACCATCAAAAAAATCGGAAACGTTTTCTACTGCAAGCGACAATCAACCTTCGGTTACAATACATGTAATGCAAGGTGAAAGACCAATGGCAAAAGATAACCGATCACTAGGACAATTTAATTTAGATAATATTCCGCCTTCACCGCGTGGTGTGCCGCAAATTGAAGTTACGTTCGACATTGATGCGAATGGTATTTTAAGTGTGTCGGCAAAAGATAAAGCTACAGGTAAGGAACAAAAAATACGCATTGAAGCAAGCTCAGGTTTAGCGAAAGAAGAAATTGAACGCATGAAGAACGAAGCTGCTTCCAATGCCGATACCGATAAAAAAGCACGCGAAGAAGTGGATAAATTAAATCAGGCTGATACATTAATTTTCCAAACCGAAAAGAACTTAAAAGAGTTTGGCGATAAAATTCCGGCCGATAAAAAAACGCCCATTGACGATGCGTTAGCTGCTTTAAAAACAGCGCATGCTTCAAAAGATGTTGCTGCCATTGACGGAGCCATTGCAAAATTAAATGAAGTATTTACTGCAGCATCACAGGAAATGTATAACAATACAAATCAAAATACGGCAAATCCAGAAGGACAAGAACAACAAAACACTTCAAACAATAGCAACAATGGTAAAGCTGGTGATGAAGAAGTAACGGATGTAGACTTTGAAGAAGTAAAAGACGAGAAGAAATAATTAGCGAATTAGCAAATGGGTTAATGAGCAAATTAATAAATAATAGTCCCCGGTTGATGAAAATTGATCGGGGATCTTTGTTTTATACCAAGGATGAAATTATCGATTCAAATCCGAAATGTGAAATAAGAAATCAGAAAATTCTACGGGTTTGAACTCTCTGATTTT
>JAYUZA010000047.1:0-3037 GCA_043752145.1 Flavobacteriales bacterium | reverse complement strand
TACGTTCGGTTAATTGTAAAATATGATAACCGTAAGTGGTTTCAAATACTTCAGAAATTTCTCCTTCTTTAAGGGTAAATGCAATAGCATCAAATTCGGGTACAAATGTTCCGCGTGGAATTAATTCAAACTCTCCGCAGTTGGAACGTGTACCGGGATCTTCGGATTTAAACAAGGCCAATGAACAAAATGATTCTTCGCCACTTAAAATTTGTAAGCGATATTTGTTAAGCTCTTCTTTTAACCTGATCTTTTCTTCGGTGGTCACTTTTGGTAATTTTACAAGTTGCGCCATTTCCATGCGTGAGCCCATAAAAGGAACACTGTCTTTCGGAATGGCTGCAAAAAAATCTTTCACTTCTTTTGGTGTGATTTTTACTTCACCCGTAATTTTACCCTGCATTTGTTGCGCTTTCATACGGTCGCGAATGGCCTCACGAAAATCGTCCTTGAATTTTTCGGTCGACTTTCCATAATATTCTTCAAATTTTTCCTTGCTTCCGATCTGCGAAATAAAATAACGGATTCTTGATTCAAGTTCGGCCTCTATTTGTTCTTCGCTAATGACCAAGCTATCCACATCGGCCTGGTGCACCAGTAGTTTTTGGAACATGGATTCTTCCAGAATGGTACATTTTGGATTTGCTCCAAGATTTGTTCCTTCTTGCTTGGCTTGTCGTATTTGGTTGTCAATATCGCTGTACAAAATTATTTTATCGCCAATAATGGCAACAATACGGTCGATGTTTTGTGCCGTTGCCGAATTTGTCTTCACAAATATAGCTATAACCAAAAGGCTATTTAGTATAATTCTGAACTTCATTTTTTTGATTGAATTGTTTAATAATGGAAATTCTGTTGGTTTCAATAAGTTTTTGCGAACGGTTGCGCAGTAACAATGTTTTTATCTTATTTTCTACAAGGTTCAGGGGCGAAGTCTCGTTCTTTAATTTATAGTCAAAAATGCGGATATAATAAAGATCTTCATCCGTACTGGTTTCGTAAAATGTATTGTTTTCCAGGAATTTTTTTTTATCATCAATGTCAATAGGCACTTCGCGTAAAAGGTCGGTTAAAAAGATCCAGGTTTCGGGTTCAAGAAATGAATTTACGCTGAGCGAAGCGTATGTTGAACTTACTTTTTTCGCGTCCTCAGTGGTTTTGCAATTTTTAATATCGCTTGCTATTTTTGCATTGTTTTTTTCAGAGATATCGAACTTCATGTAAAAAACATTCACAACATAATCGCGCAATTCAAACAGCGACTTATTGGCGTCATAAAATTCGTTGATCTGAGCCGAAGTAACAGTTGTATCAAGTTTTTTGGCGATAAGGTCTTTTTCAAATTCGGCCAACAGCAGGTCCTGTCTGAATTTTTCAACCTTTTGATCAATATCCTCGATTGTAGCTGAACTGTTTTGTGTTGCGTGCTGAATAAGGATCTGGTTGTTTATCCAGTTGTCGGTATATTTTTTTATAAAATCAAGACTATCCTTTGCATCATCAAACTGCGGTAAATTGGTTGCGTATAAATAGTTGTTGCCAACTTTGGCCAGTACTTTTTCGTTGGATGTTGAATTGCCACACGAGAAACTTCCCATCATGAACAATGAAGAAAACAGGAGAACGGGTATGGGAATATTAATATTCATTTAAAAAATAAAGGGACTTTTCAGTCCCTTTAAGTTATTTTATACTGTATAAGACATCTTTGTTTACGGTTATCGGATATTTGGCTTTAAGCGAATCGATCCATTCCTTTTCAAGGAAGTTTTGATAATCGCTGGTGATAGGTCCTTTTGCTTCGGCCAATGTTTTTGGTGATGGCTCAAGCACTCCCGCTACTTTCACAAAAACAATTTGATTGTTAACTGCAATATTATCGGTCATTTTTTGATTTACATCCATTTTCGCAAGCACTTCTTTTTCTTCGGTACCGAATATTCCTTTTTCAATTTTTAAATTCAATTGTGAATCCTTGTTGAACATTTCGAGTAGCTTATCATCTGTCAATATACCTTTTTTGATCTCTGCCCGAACTTTATTAGCCATAGTTTCGTCTTTAGAAGTGTAAATTACAACATCGTAACGTTTCGGATGCATGTAACTGTTCTTGTTCTTTTCGTAATACACTTTAAGTCCCGAAGTATCTTTTACCGCCTTTGACCAAACTTTTTTATCGGTCAAATCAAACAATAAGATTCCGTCACGGTATTCTTTCATCAATGCTTTAAATTCAGGATACAGTTCTTCTAACCTTGAATCTTCATAGTTGATCAATTCATCAGCAATATAATTCTCGAACATGAAGTTGACATACGTGCCTACGTCTTGTTTCTTTTGTTTACGTTGATTTTTCCAAAGATAATTGGCAAAGTCCTTTTGGCTATAGGTCTTGTTGGCGAACTTAACCATTGGTTTTTCCATTCCTTTAGCTTTTTCAAGTTTCCATTCGTTATTAAAAAGGGTAGTGTCGGCAACTTTATAAAAGGCAGTTAGGTTTTTTCCTTTATCAACATCAACATACTTGTATTTTACTTTCAGTTTATTGATAAACGATTTTTTTGGCAAGTATGAACGGGTATCGCGTTGAATTTTTTGTTTCAATTCATTTTTCTTTTCATCATACGGCTCAAGCATTTTTAATTCAAGGCGTTTGATGATGTGATAACCGTAGTTTGTTTTAATGAGCTCAGAAATATCTCCGTCTTTTTTCAAGCCAAACGATGCTTCTTCAAATTCAGGAACCATAGCTCCTGATCCAAATGCCGCTAATTCTCCGCCCTTGCGTGATGAGCTTTGATCGTCTGAAAATTGTTTAGCAAGGTCGGCAAAGTCGCCACCGCTTTTTGCCTTATCTAAAATTTCTTCGGCTTTTTTACGAGCGTTATCTTGTTTTTCCTGCGCATCTTCCGGTTTTGAAGAAACCATGATATGTGCTACACGAATTTTTCCACGCGATGAACGCTTATCAGTAACTTTTATAATGTGGTAACCAAAACGGGTACGCACAGGCATTGAAATATCGCCAACTTTA
>JAYUZA010000046.1:0-7794 GCA_043752145.1 Flavobacteriales bacterium | reverse complement strand
ATACGTAAACGTTTTTAGCGCCCAGTTTTTTTTACTGTATACCATAATGTATTTAGTGATCAATCCCTTTTTTTTATAGATGGTGAAACCAATTTCGTTGGCGTTATTGATGTGGCGCACTACACTATCACTCATTTCAAAAGCGGTGTCAACCGCGGCTATATTGCCCATGGCGTCAAACATTCGCTTATTTTCATTGAACAACACCACTTTTTTTGAATGATGATTGATGGTAATAACCGATTTTCCGTCTGAAAAAGATTCCTGATCAAACCCTGTAGTTTTAAACCGGTTCTTATCTTTTATAAGCGTCATATCACCAATTTTAGCGCCCTTGCTTGATTTTTCGGTTAAAAAACCTACCACGCTCGTATGCAATTTTATTTTATCATTTTTTGCATAGAAATCTCTGGACTTTTGCAAAACATCCTTGAATGTTTGCGCATTTCCAATCACGGTGATAATTACCAATAATAAGACAACTGTTATTTTCCTGATCATTTTCATACTATAATTTTCTGAGTTCTTTTCTTCCTTCGCTAAGTGTTTTAATTCCGCGTTCGGTTTCTTTTTTAACATGAATTAAATTACCTTCTTCATCATACGTATAAAAAGTCGCGTAATTGTTTGCATCAAGTTCAGCAGCCAGTTTTAAACTTACCGGATCATAAACCAAGGTTTTCATATTCCCGTCAAATGGGTGGATTCGTATGTCATCGTAATAAACAGGTCCCGCTGCGGTATTCAGGTTTTTAAAATTGACCAGGAAATTGTCGGTAGTAGCAGGGACTTCAACAACGTAATACAATCGCTGCCATCCCTCAATTATTTTATTGTCGGCATCAGGTGTGACGTTATATGTTACAAGTGTTGTTCCACCGGCTTTAAAAATAATTTCTACCTTACAATCGGTATAAGATGTTGGTTTAGTAGTATACGTTTGGTCTACTTTAACCCAAGCGCTAAATACATATTTGTATGTTTCTGTAGCATCACCTTTCACTTTCATTTTACCTAAACAATCACATCCGTCAGGATCCGGTGCATACTCGGGATCGTCAGCCGTAGTGCGTAATGTAATCGCATCATGATCATCACAAGCCGTAAGGTCACCGGCTGTACCGGTAAAACCAATAGTTGCGTTTGTTGAATTGGTTACCAGTGAGTATTTTCCGGTATGTTTTGCATCATCGCTTATGATCTGATTAATGATGGTTGGTCCAAACGACCCTAGTGTGCACGTGAGCATTCGGTCCTCGTAACATTCTTCTCCATCATAATAATCTTCAAAATTATCGTTGAACATTTCATTGTAGCGACTGTTTGATGCAATAGCTGTTACGAGTGATTTTTTGTAACCGTAATGTGCGCTGGAGAAATTGTTGAGTGCATCTTTTCCTTCGAGTTCAAAACCTTCGGGTGAATATTTAGTCGTTGTATTTGCCAGGATCCATTTTGCATCGGCAATCGCAGGATTTTCCCACGTAAATCTTGTAAAGTCTTCAAAATAGCCTTCAGTACGTGAATCGCCATTATAAACACGGTCGGTATTAAACGCATATGTTTTCTTCGGTCTCCATTGGTTCCTTATTCCCGAAAGGAAAGGGTTAACGTAAGCGCCTCCTGTTTCGGTACCCTCAGGAGGACATTCGGTACAATCGCTTTGCCATACATCACTTAATTCAATAGCTCCGGCATTTAATATTTTGCCGTAAGTAAGGGTGTTATCAGATGTGCTGACAGCAGCACTATATCCGCCCAGTTCTTTAAATGCGATAGAGCCCACTTTTGCGCTTTGCATGTTTTTAAAACCTGAATTACGCATGTGTATCTGTGCAATGGACGCAGAACCTAAAATGTACCCATTCTTATTGACCAACCAAATTTGGTCTGTACCGTAATCAACCTTTGATACATGCGCAATGGTTGTTGTTCCAGCAGTATTAATTATAGCAATTTCATCACCGGTTGTAAAATTATCAACTGTATATGTTCCGGTTGATGGCAATGTCAATACACCTGCTGTCATGCTATAGGGAGATCCTCCTGGCGCAGTCATTATTAAATAGTCATTTGTTTGCACTGGTCCGGTTTTATTATAGTACCAATGCGCGGGATAATTTAATGCATAAACAGCATCGTCATACAGGTTATTGGTTTTTGTTAAAACCGGTTCGCCTGTGTACATATCAAACGCAAGATTTTCATTCTGTACGGTTGACTGATCGGTCGTGGTTATTGTTTTCATTAAAATTCCACTTCTATGAATTACCTTATGGGTAACAATGGTTTTCATACTTGTTTCGGTATGCGAAAAGCTTGGATAGATGGTAGGCGCAATCAAAGGCACCCCAACAGAAGGCAAAAACAGATCAAGATTTCCTTCAAGTCCCCAGCCATTATCTTCTAAGCGTGCTTCATTACGTTCCTGGTAAATATCAGTAGTTTGTCCCATTAAACCGGTTGTATACGTGTCATGATCCTTCATGATCTGCACGGTGCTGCTTAACCTATTTAATGCACCGTCTGAATAAGCTGCCTGAGTGTTATAAATATTTTCAGAACATGAGATTAATCCGCCTAGTGTATTATTATCGTTAAGCCTATAGGAACTTACTTTATGAATTTTTCCGGCCATATCATTCAGCACAATGGAATATCCTTGGCTTCGGGCTTTTTTCACTTCATAGTATGTGTATATACCAGGAATAATCACCGGTGCTATATGTGCATCGATCGGACTCACATCTGTTTCATCAGCGTAAATTGGAAAATCTTTTGGTGTAAAAAATTCGTACACAGTTGCCGGAGCTGTCGAATTATGATTAATATCTGTAACACCTTCATCGGCCGCCTGATCTTTTCCAATTGAATACATGGTTACTTTTCTGTATCCAACACCAGGTCCCGGGTAGAATATATCCAACACGGGTTTTTCTACAAATAGATTAAATGCGGAAAATATTTGGTGTGAATTTATATAGTCAACCGGTTTTCGCAATGCCGATTCTTCTCCACCAACCTGCGGTTCGTAAGCAACACCGCTTGAGATAGTGTTTGGATCACCTTCTATACCCGACATATTGTATACATATTTTTGACCGTAAATTCCATTCTGGTTGGCAGGTGCAGTTCCGCCACCCGGATTTCCGGTATCGGTTATCCAGTTATCATTGATCGATATTTTTTTAACACGTGATCCCCCTCCGCGTTTATATCCATCTGAATCGTGAAGACGAATTATTGAGTGGCCATTTAAGCGAATGAATTTGCTTCTATTCATTGCAAAACGATAAACATTATAACTAAGTAACATACTTAACACTTCCGGTAAAGCTCCCACAGCAGTTGGAATGAAATTCAAAACCTGTGATAACGCACTGGTGGTTGCCGGCATTACAGTATAATCAATATCCGGTCGGTCCATATGCGTGTATTGCAAACCTGCTTTTGTCATTGGATTTGCCTTTGCAATACCTAAACCATTTTCCTGCAAAGGCACTTTGTCAACTGTTATATATCCCAATGTGTAATTATCGCCTGAACCAGCCCCTAATTCTTTGCACATTCCGAAATATGCTGAATTCACTATTTCCGTCAATTTAATTTCTGCATAACCTGCAACGTAATCCTGAAATCCTCCCCGTAATTCGGTAAGATTTTTAAACCAGATCCGATCTATTCCTTTTAAATACTTAGTCCGAATAACATTATTACCATTGTCTGCCGCAACCTCTGCGTTTGTGTATTCCCTGTCAAGTTTGAAAAACACCCTGTATCCATCGTTATTCGCATTTTCGTGTTCCAATCTAGCGTATGCTTCATCGAAAGGAGCGGTACCAGTATTAATATGATCAGGATAACCGGTCACGGTTGCAGCCCCGGTTCCGTTCGGATCATCATACCAGGCATCTGTTCCCGGAGATCCTTCTTTAGTAGCTAGAATATCATCATCCGTTCCGCCAATACCATTACCCACACCAACAATGTCGAACATCTGCATTGCGGGTTGATCTTCTACATAGGCATAATCGTTGCGCTCATATTCAACATTAATTGTTCCACCGGTTGGTAATTTAATTTGCACCAAGTCCCAATTCTCAAGGGTGGCCGCAGTTTGATCCGCATAAGGAAAACGCAAATATGGATACATTCCATCTACACCTGCATTTTCATTTTCTTTATAATCTCCCCAACGATCAACGTACTTAGCCGTGTATGTTGGATTTGCTGAATTGTATTCAAATTGATAAGGGCTTAACGATCCCTTATTGGAATTTTCATAGGTAAACCATATTTTTTTTAATGTTAGTTTTCCCTCATTGGCATTAATATCAGGACTACCAACAGTTGTTCCCGTATTATTCAATACACTTGGGCATAGTGAATAATCATATTCGAAATGCACAACCTGCAGGGGAACCGGTGTTGCCTTTTCATATTCCTCTCGTGTATACAATTTAATCGTTTTTAAATACTCTTGTGCCTGACTTCCAACCGGATCACCAATCGAAGTGAATTTTCCATACGCACCCCTTGCATCTTCACGTGCTTCGGTTTCAAAAACAGCAATATGTGTTTTTGTTTTGATGGTATATATATAGTAAATCTCTTTCTCACCATAAGTAAACGATGCCACATTGTCAATTTCGCTTTTATGCGTTCCTTCTGAAACATTTGCACCTACATAGGGTACACGCCATTTATAATCGGTGTGTTTTCGCATATATTCAAATTTCACCCAATACCCTTTATCCTCATCATCAATTCCTGTTTGATTCACGTCAATATAATCGTTACCAACTACTCCTGTCAAAAGCCAGCTATAAGCATATTCCGGCATTTCTGTATGATTATAATATTTAGTGTGGTCTGAAGGCAACGAATTATAATTATGTACATCGTCAATATCATCAGGCCCCGCATCAACCGCATCAATGTTGGGTTCAAATTCATTGTAAACACCATCAGATACTGAAGAGTTAATGTTATAACTAAATTCTTCATGCTTTTTATTGTACACAGGCAAGCCGTATATGTATTTGCTCCCTTCGGGTTGCGTAACGATTATTTCCGATATGTGCTGGGCATTATGCGTTGTAAAACTTTTAGCGGTTGCAGTTGGGGGTGTTCCAGGTGTATAAAAGTCATAGCTTTTGCTATAGCCAAATTTCTGGGCCTCATCATCGGTTAGATACTTAACAGAAGTATTTCTATTGTCTTTTGTTCGAACCTGATCAAGTCCAGGATTAGACGATAAATTCGCATCTGTTCCGGCTGAGCTTCCTTCATAATATAATAGCTGTGGTGTAGTTGTAAATTCGGCTCCAAAAAAACCGCCAAGTTTTTGCAATTCATTTCTCACTGCAACATCACCTTGCCAATCATCCAAATTATCTTCCGTTAATGGAATTGCCGTTGGTTCTCCCGCCATTTTCATTTTTACCTGTCTTGCGCTATAAATTTCAAATTCACCAACAGGTATTCCATTGTAAGTATCCCAATCACCAACCGTTTGAGTTCCCTTATCATGTTGGTACCCTACTCCAACGTGTAGTTCTGTATAAGAAACGGGAATTGTTTCAACGGTTTTCCCAAACTCAACCGTTCCGCCATTTGTTTCTGTTATATTTGTTTTTTTCATTTCAGAAAAAACCGGAACGGCTTCGGTATATGGCCTGAAAAATCCTCCCGTTCCCTGTCCTGAAAACGTAAATAAGTCATAGGTATTCTTAGAAGGCGAAAGATTTGGAACTTTTTTACTATACTGTATGTTTTTTTTTGTGAAATCCTGTACCACAGATGTCCCATTGGCCACACTGATTGATGCGTCATTTTGGTATAACGTACCGTAACCTGCACCCGAAAATTCTCCATCATTTTCAAGATTTGAGAAACTTACAGCCCCCTCCCATAAAGATGTACCGGGATCTGCAGTGAAAACCGGAAATAATGGCGCATCGCCAACAAACCTCAAATTAAGCGGGATGTAATTACTTTTAGTTGGTGCTTGTATACCAGGAATTTGACCATCATATGAGAATGAAACCGTTGAGGACATTGCGCCTGTAAAAATATTGGACTTCCCATCATGTTTGGTATAGCTATCCAAGTTTGTGCTTTGCGTACCATGATATTTGCCTATTTGAGTCATAGCAATTCCCTTTATAACACGCCCTAAAAAATTGGGGGACATTGAAAAATTAATTCCATTTAATCCTGTACGATTATTGTAATTTGCGCTAACACCCAATGCTAAATTTCTACCAACAGAAAGGGATGGATTGAGTCCAATCCCATTTTGTGAATCGAATGAAAGACTCAAGCCAACATTCATATTTAGGTCGTCAATTTTATTGGTAAGGAAATTTGGCGCATAGCTAACTCTATAACCTAATCCCTTGTAGTTATTGTAATAAATTTGTGCGGAGAGAGAAGAGGCAGGGGTCGCAGAAGCGCTTACGCTACTAACAGGATATCCGGCAAGTTCTTTATACTCCGGTCCAGTTATATCCATTCCCGCACTCACTGACCAAGTTTCCTTCTGGTTCATTTTATAATCAATTTGATCATTGCAATAATCATCGGGAATACCCTGCATTTGCCTGTTCAATGCACCAACGTTTAACGACCAACCTAATCCAACCCAAGATGCTTCTTCATCCATAGTGCTTCCTGAATGGTACGCAATATTTATTGGATATCCACCATTTGGTCCGGGTACTGATAATAACGGAATGTTATAGGTAAAACTTCCTGTATACAGATCCACCATATCGGATGTGCTTGCCGGCTCAAAACTTGAATACTCGGGTTGACCAGGGCCTGAGGTTAGTGCCCAACTTACAGTTGGAAAACCAATTTGAAAAAACATTGTTAATGCAAGCGTAAACGCAACAATTTTTGTTTTGCTGCTTTTTTGAATACGCGTTAGCAGATTCATTTTCCTTGTTCTCATATTCTGTATCATATAGTAAGTTTGGGCAATTGACTTAATTTTTCTTTTTCAATGGTAAATACCATGTTGCGTATATTCATCGCGTCATCGTTAATTACAATTTCGCGGTTACCATCTTTTTGCTTTTTAAATGAGAATAGCATATCAACATAAGGAGCGAGCCCATGTGTTTGAATAAAATGATACATGGAGCAACCAACCGTATCGGTATGATCTAGCACTTGAACAACCTGGTTTTTAAAATTAAAGGCGTAATACGAATCTCTTTGATAGTACTCAGATTGGTCCGCGGCTTTATATAACAATGGATCTTGTCCGGAATTTTTTATTTTTAGTCTTAATTGATAATGATCCATATTGCTTAACTCTTTGAGACGCTTTTGATAAGTGGCATCATCAATCTTATGATTCCCCATTTCCCGGGCAATAATATATTCAGGGGTTCTGTATTGTAAAATATATTCCAATTCACCAAATGATTTTGATTTGCGTAAACCATTTTCAGGATCTTCGGTCCATTTCACCAGTTCGGGAGCTGACATATCAGACGGCACCGATGAGCAGGAAGTCATTAATAAAATAGTAAGTGCAACTAATAAATATTTCATTTTCCTTTGTATTTTGTATTAATGTATTTTATGATCTGATCGGTACAATCCAATGTTGAATCTGCGTACATCACATTTCCACCACCTGTAGCTCCAAGAATTACTTCGTAATCGTTTTCTCTACCATACTCACCAACATAATCGTTGATTTGATTCGCAATTCGATCGTTATACTCTTTTGCAAGCGATTGACTTTCCTGCTCAAATGAATTTTTACGCAATAAAAAT
>JAYUZA010000045.1:0-7801 GCA_043752145.1 Flavobacteriales bacterium | reverse complement strand
ACCCTGGCGAAACTGACTAAAACTTAAATTTAAATTTCCATTGTAACGGTATCGTATTTTATAACGGGTAATTTGTTTAAGAGCCCAGCTTCCGCGTGAATAAATATCACCCAAAAACTGCATATCCACTTTTTCGCCAACAGGTAAATAGTATCCCCCGTTTTGTAAAAAATATCCATAAGTAGGCGAATCGCCATACTGCGGAATAATAATTCCCTGCACATTGCCTTTTTTGTTGGGAAAATACCCGAACGGCAAGGCTAACGGAGTGGGGACTTTACCTACGACCATGTAAATAGGTCCGGTTATAATTTTATCGTCAGGAATAACAATGGCTTTACGCATGCGGAAATAATAATGCGGCTTTTCATTGCTGCATGTCGTGAATTTTCCGTTGTGTAAATGCACTTCGTTATTAGGCTGCTTTTTGGCTTCTTCCATATGGATATAGGCTTCGCCTTCGCTGGTAAAAACCTCTTTGACCTTACCACGCTTTGACTGCAGGTTATAGCGAATTTGGGAGGCCTCCATTTCATTTTCACCATCCTTGAATTTCACTTTTTCGACCATTTTACCTGTACTATCGATTTTACCCACAGCCAAAACCTCGTTTTTTTGCATGTCAATTTCCATGTAATTGGCTTCCATGACCTGACTTTCATAGGTAACTTTTGATTTTCCGTACAAGATTATGATCTGGGATTTTGGGGAGTATCCGATGCTATCGGCAGCGCTATACATGACTTCCGACTCGAGATTAAAGCCACCCTTAAGGGTATCATTCGTGGTTTTGAGGGTGTCTTTTTGATTTTTTAAGGAATCGGGCTTAGGCTGGCTGTAACCGAAAACGCACAATAGCGTATACAGCGCTGTTATCAACAACTTAAAGCGTATAATTACTTGGTTTGAATTTTGCTTCACCCTAATGTAAACGTAAATTTGTTTTTTGTTAAAAAGCCAACAAAGCTATAGAATTATGAAGAGTAAAAGCTTAAACAATGTTCAAAAACCCTATGCTGCAAAGGAACGCAAGCAAGCTTTGCGTAGCATAATGTTGGGTGCCGTTTTAGCTTTATTTAACGTTACTTCTTATGCCGTAAACCCCGACTCGCTAGGGGTTAGGACCATTATAATTGACCCGGGACATGGGGGAAAAGACCCCGGATGCCTTGGTGTATACTCACACGAAGCCGATGTAGCGCTTGATATTTCGTTGAAATTTGGCGAAATGTTAAAGGCCAAATACGGCAATAGTATCAAAGTTATTTATACCCGCACCACCGATGAATTTGTAGGATTGCAGGAAAGAGCCGATATGGCTAACCGACATAAAGGTGATATTTTTATTTGTATCCATGCCAATGCAAGCGAAAACAAGGAGTCAAAAGGATCGGAAGTTTATGCCCTTGGTTTGCATCGCGAAGATTCACAAAGAAGAGTTGCTGACCGCGAAAATGATGCTATCCTAATGGAGGAAAATCATAAAACAAAATATTCTGACTTTAATTCGAATGATCCCGACAGGTATATTTTCGTGAATTTCTTAAGCAAAACACATTTGAATAATAGTTTAAATCTTGCCGAAAAAATTACCAAGAATTTTCAAAAAACCGATGGGCTCATTGATCGTGGAGTAAAACAAGCCGGATTTTTAGTTCTTCACCAGGTAAATATGCCCAGTATCCTGATCGAAACCGGATTTTTAACCAATAAGGATGAAGAAAACACCCTGAATGATAAAGAGAAACAAACGGCTATTGCTAAAGCGATATTTGATGCCTTTGTTGATTATAAAATTGAAGTGGAAAATAAAAATGGCTCTAATCCCAATGCCAATATAAGGATTGATGAAAAAGAAAAGGAAAAAGAGAAAGTTGTGACGAATGAGAAAGAGAAAGAAAAAGAGAAAGAAAAGGAGAAGGAAAAGGAGAAAGTTGAGACCAATAATATTAATACCGTTGTGGATAATACCATTTATTTCATGGTACAAATTACGGCATCGACCAATAGTATTGAATGTAAACCTAGCAATTTCAAAGGTTTAGAAAATATTGCGGAACACCCCGGAAAAGGTATTTATCGTTACACATACGGAAAAAGTTCTAATTTTGAGGAAGCGAAAAAATTGCACATCGTGGCACGCGATAAGGGATATAAAGATGCCTTTATTGTTGCCTACCAAAACGGTGAACGAATTAATATAAATCGTGCAATTGAATTAGCCAAACAGTAAACCTCAGGCTTCAGTGAAATATCAAAAAGAATTAAAGATCGGGATAACGGTAATCGTTGCCATTGCTTTCCTCTTATGGGGCGTGTTTTTTTTAAAAGGCATTAATGTTTTTGGCAGTAACCGTACGTTTTACGCTACTTACAAAGAAGTTTCAGGCCTTGTACCATCCTCACCTGTTTATTCAAAGGGTGTTAAAGTTGGACAAGTTGTAAGTGTTTCGTTCGACATGAAGCATGATCAAGTTGTTGTTGAATTCATTGTTGATTACAAAAGTTTAGAAATACCAAAAGATTCACGAGCAAAATTTTATTCTGTCGATTTTTTCACAAAAGGAATAGACCTTCAAATGGGCGATAGCATTGTTTATTATAAGGACGGAGATACTATTACCTCTGAAAAATCACTTTCGCTACAAGAAAATGTAAGCGCTGAAATATTGCCACTAAAGAAAAAAACCGAGGAATTAATTGGTACCATTGATTCAATGGTGAATATTATTTCAGGGGTTTTGGGTAGAAATTCACAGGGGTTAGATGAAAGTTTTAAATCGGTAAGGCGTGCAATTTTAACATTTGAAAACACAGCACAAAATCTTGACGGCTTAATTGCAAGCGAAAGAATTCGTATTTCAAGTATATTATCCAAAGTTGATAATATTTCAGGAACCGTTTCAAGCAATCTTCCGCAGATCACAAAGATCATTGACAATTTGAAAGTGATGAGCGATTCGTTGAAAAATGCCGATCTGGCAGGTGCTGTAAATAAGGCTGAAGCCACGATGAGCCAAATCTCACAAATTACCACGAAGATAAATAACGGTGAAGGTACTTTAGGTGCCTTAATAAAAAGCGATAGTTTATTTAATGCTTTGGTTAAAACCAATGATGAAATTCAACGTTTGGTTGAGAACATGAAAATGAATCCGCATCGTTACGTACACTTCTCTGTATTCGGAAAACGCGAAAAGGGTCTGAAGCTTGATGCGCGTGATGAAAAAAGATTAAAAGAACTCTTAAACGAACCACCTAAACGATAATGGGCGTAAGTAATATTATTTTTGTACTACTCTTTTTAACTGGTGTTGCTTTATTTACCATAAAAGTTCGCGAAATTATTTTCAATATTCGTTTAGGTCAGGCACTCAACCGAACTGATAACAAAGGTGAACGTTTAAGAACAATGCTTCGTGTAGCCTTTGGACAAAGTAAGATGATGTCGAAACCAATTGTAGGTGTTCTCCACTTTTTTGTTTATGTCGGTTTTATCATCATCAATATTGAAGTATTGGAGATCATTACTGATGGAATAGCGGGAACCCACAGAGCATTTTCTTTTTTGGGAGGATTTTACAATTTCCTAATCGCTTCATTTGAAATTTTAGCTGTATTAGTTTTATTGGGTGTCATTGTTTTCATGATCCGAAGAGCCATCTTACGCATTCCACGTTTTCATTACAGGGAAATGACCAAGTGGCCAAAGACGGATGCCATAATCATTTTGATGAGCGAAGTAGTTTTAATGAGCGCGTTTTTATTGATGAATGCATCTGATTCGGTTTTACAGGACCGAGGTGTTGAACATTATGTTCAGGCAGGTGCTTTCCCTATCAGCACATATATAAAACCAATGTTTGAATCGATGACCAGCGATAACATTATTGCCTTTGAACGTGGCATTTGGTGGTTCCACATCATTGGGATATTTGCTTTTTTAAATTATTTGCCGTACTCAAAACACATGCATATTGTATTGGCATTTCCCAATACGTATTATTCGAATTTAGATCCAAAAGGAAAATTTACCAATAACGCACAGGTTACCAATGAAGTTAAATTAATGCTTGATCCTAACGCCCAGGTCGTAGCTGCTGATGGTCCTCCCAAGAAATTTGGTGCAAAAGATGTAACCGATCTGACCTGGAAAAATTTAATGGATGCTTATTCGTGTACCGAGTGCGGAAGATGTTCTGCGGCTTGCCCGGCTAATCAAACAGGAAAATTACTTTCACCACGCAAGATCATGATGGATACGCGCGACAGGATAGAAGAGCTGGGTAAGCAAATTAAAAAGAACGGGAAAGATTTTAATGACGGGAAATCACTCTTAGGCAATTATATTCTTGAAGAAGAATTATGGGCTTGTACTTCTTGCAATGCATGCGTTGAGGAATGTCCGGTTAATATTGATCCTTTAAATATCATCATGGAATTGCGCAGGTATTTGGTGATGGAAGAAGCAAAAAATCCTGCTCCCCTTTCGGGTATGTTCACCAATATCGAAAATAACGGTGCGCCCTGGCAGTTTAGCCCTAGTGACAGGTTGAATTGGAAGAACGAAGCATAAATCTCTTTTTTATGTTTCTCGCGGAAACGCGGAGGCGCAGCGAAAGCAATTACATAGCTGAATATTTTGCCTATAATTTGTAGTTTTTTCTCTCATGTATTTCCGTAGTACTTAATTTTGGTCATGCCCAAATGCATTAGCATTCAACGATTCCTTTAATAAACAAATTGTTACAGAGTTACACCCATGCCCCATCATTCCTGCGCAGGCAGGAATCTGCCCGCACACATGCAAAGAATTAATTATTGATGATTTATGAGGAGATATTTTGTTTACATGATCTGCAACAGAAGATACGGTGTTCTTTACATCGGACAATGCCGTAATTTATGCCTCCGTATTATTCAACATCAAACAAAAGTTTATCCGAATTCATTTTCTGCTAGATATAATTTATGTAAATTAGTTTATGTGGAAGAACATCCAACGCGACATTCGGCCTTTACCCGCGAAAGACAAATGAAAATGTGGAAAAGGGAGTGGAAGAATAATTTAATAGAAAAGGAAAATCCAAATTGGCTGGACCTGTCAATTGATTTATTAAAAGATTAACATGGCACGGGGAGATTCCTGCCTTCGCAGGAATGACACGTGTGGGTGTGGGTGTGGGCAACTCGAGGCTAACAAACCTAACGCTGCGCCTCTGCGTCTCCGCAAGAACTAAACCACTGTTAATAACATCCCAACTTCTTCACCTTTATTATTTCCCAATATCCTAAATTTGTTCAATGGAAAACCAAAACCTTATTCCCAAAGAAGAGAACGGAAAAAAATTAAGTCCGGTATTGCCCGAAAATGTAAAGAATTATTTAATTGATATTGACGGCACCATTTGCGATGATATTCCCAACGAGGAACCTGAACGAATGATAACCGCAAAAGTATTTCCCGATGCTTTGGAGCGCTGCAATGCGTGGTATGACGAAGGACATATTATTTGTTTTTTTACATCCAGAACCGAAGCACACCGCGAAGTAACCGAGCAATGGCTGAAATTACATGGCTTCAAATATCATAGCATGGTCATGGGAAAACCACGTGGTGGAAATTATCATTGGATCGACAATCATTTGGTTCGTGCTACTCGCTATACCGGAAAATTTACCGAATTGGTTGATAAGGTGGCTACAATTCAAGTATTTAAATAGAAAAATACTTTTTTTCTATCTATAAAATAGCTCTATAACCACTTTCCGATCCTTTACATTCCCCTTCGTTGTAGAAACATCACTGATCTCTGATTCGTAATTACCATGCGGTTTTGGAATAACCACAATATTTTTTTTATCAAAATATTTTTTTACCACATCTATTCTTTTCTTTGATAATTCCATAGCAGCTTCGCTCCCGCCATAAGCATCCGAATGTCCGTGCAAAGTTACGCCAGCAATCTTACTTGTGCTGTTTAAAAGATCCGTTATTGCCATATCCCCGTTCAGATCCAATTCGGCTTTACCAAGATCAAAATAAACGTTAAGCATTTTTGATTTCAATCCCGGTTCATTCATGATCAGTTTTAACTGACTAATTGTAGTAGATGGAATTCCATAAGCTGCAGAGAACTGAAATGACGCACCGTCAGTCAAATCTTTTTCGCGCCATTTTAAAAGGATTGCGCTATCGTGGTAAGGAAGACCTGTTTCATCGGGAATATTCCAAGTGCAACCATGCAACAAGGGCCAGTTGCCAACATAAATTTCATCGGCACGTTTACCGGCAATAATAGGCCTACATTCACCAACACTCGCTGTAGGATTGGCCGTGTCTTTAAACACCTGTATCATGTTAGGAATATTATTTGCCATTAATTTTTGAGCCGATGTATACTTTTTTTTGCCTGTTCCCATAACACAAGCATCATTATCCTCTATCATTGTGTCGTATAACATGATACAACCCGCTTTTACTTTGACTCCTGAACTATTGGTAACGTCAACAACGGTTTGATAATACTGCGCAAATTTATTTTTATCAGCAATTTCTTTCAGCTCCTTATCAATTGGCATCACTGTTTGACTGATCTTGTATTTTTTATAGCTGTATTCGGTAACTGCTTTTAAAGTATAGGCTCCTTCAAGAGTGGTTTTACCTTTTAAATAATGTACTCCCTTTTTTACTAGCCATGGTGAATTGGTTAAAAAAATGGTATCTATCTTTACAACAAAATGAGAGGTGGAAAGCGGAACAGGGAAACCATACATCAGTCGTTTGTCACCATTACCTAAAGTAAAACGACCATCGTTTTCCTCTAAAATTACCGAAACAGTAGTGCCAACAGGAACGATTTTATCTTTTGTTTGTGAAAAAGAACTTTTTGCTGACATAAAAATCAGGCACAGCAATACACAGGAAATTAAATTTTTCATTGGTTTTTGGATGGTTTATGCAAACTTAAACCGTAAAAAATATTTTCGTTACAAAACAATGAAAATTTATACGAAATGTGTCAACAAGGAGAAGACTGGGAATGAGGCGGGTGAACAAAATCAGAAATCAAAAATAGAAAACGTAGTCCATGTCCCTCACAAATAATAAAAGGACGTAAATCAAAAAATAGACTTGCCTGTTTTATTCGTCAACAACTCCAAGGCTTTCATTGCAGCTTCTGAATTTCCTTTTTCATTGAGTTTTGGCGACCAAACAGCCACGCTGTAATGACCCGGATGTACTGCCGCTATGCCACCCCCTACTCCACTCTTTCCCGGTAAACCTACCTTAAAAGCGAACTCTCCCGATTCATCGTAAAATCCGCAGCTAAGCATTACGGCATTAATACGTTTAATTTGACTTAACGTTAACGAAGTCTTATTGGTCTTGTCATGATGCGTAAACAATAAAAATGCTTTGGATAATTCCTTGCAAGTCATCTCAAGCGAGCATTGGTGAAAATAAAAATCCAGCACAATTGCAGGATCATTTTCAATGCGACCAAAGGATTTTAAAAAATTTGCCAGAGCTACATTTCTAAATCCGGTAGTTTTTTCAGAGGCTGCTACTTTTTCATTAAAATCAATTTTATCGTTCACTGAAACAGATCGTACAAATTGAAGAAAATCATTTTTCGGGTGTTTCAGGTTTGAAACCAATACATCGGCAACGACCATTGCGCCTGCATTTATTAACGGATTGCGCGGCAAACCTTTTTCACTTTCCAATTGCACCAATGAATTAAATGGATTTCCCGAAGGCTCAACACCTACCCTGTCCCAAATTTTTTCACCTATA
>JAYUZA010000044.1:0-3054 GCA_043752145.1 Flavobacteriales bacterium | reverse complement strand
ACATGGAAATGCCCAATACAGTGCCAAACGCGTTGACCCAGGAATTATTGGAAGATAAATATACCATCGCCTCTAAAAATTCACTGGCAAATTATTCTTTCTTTATGGGTGTAAGCAATGATAACCTGGAAGAAGTTTTAAAAACCGATCCAAAAAATGTTTGCGGGCTTAAAATTTTTATGGGTTCGTCAACCGGAAATATGTTGGTGGACAATAAAAACACATTGGAAACAATTTTCGCTAAGTCGCCTTGTTTAATAGCGACACACTGCGAAGATGAAGCGACAATAAAAGCAAATACATTAAAGTTTGCGGAGGAATTCGGGGATAAATTAAATGCGACACATCATAATTTAATTCGTTCGGCCGAAGCCTGTTATTTATCTTCTTCGATGGCCGTTCAACTGGCCAAAAAACACAATACACGTTTGCACATCCTGCATATTTCAACGGCTGTTGAAACCGATCTGTTCGATAACAAAACACCGTTAAAAGAAAAACGCATTACAGCCGAAGCCTGCATTCATCACTTATGGTTCAGTGACGAAGATTATAAAACAAAAGGAAATTTCATTAAATGGAATCCTGCAGTAAAAACAAAAGCCGACCGTGAAGGTGTGTGGAAAGCTTTGTTGGATGATCGCATAGATGTTATTGCTACCGATCATGCACCGCATACGCTTGAAGAAAAAAATAAACCATATGTGCAGGCACCAAGCGGTGGACCCTTGGTTCAGCATTCGCTTTTAGCGCTCATGGAATTTCATAAACAAGGAAAGATCTCACTTGAAAAAATTGCGCAAAAAGCAAGCCATAATGTTGCCGATATTTTTATGATCGAAAAACGCGGTTATATAAAACCCGGTTTTTTTGCCGATCTGGTTATAGTCGACCCTTCAAAAAAGCAAACAGTGACCAAAGAAAATGTGTTGTATAAATGCGGATGGTCGCCATTTGAAGGATACGAATTTAGCAGTACTGTAATGCATACATTTATCAGTGGACATTTGGCTTATAGCAATGGAAAACTGGATGATAATAAAAAAGGGATGCGTCTACGTTTTAACCGATGAAGAGCAGGATCTACATAGTTATTGTTTTAAGTGTCTTAGTTTTTTCCTGTGGAAAATCTAAAGATGAAGCCTCTGTTTTGCCAAGACAAAAATTTACTTCGCTGCTTATTAGAATGCACTTACTGGAAGCCGATTATAGTTTTGATCAGCAATTGGACCAAAAGGCGGTGGACAGGACATATACAAAATATGAAACCTTGTTCAAACAATTCGCAACCGATAGCGCTACTGTTTCAAGAACGTTTGATCATTATGCCGACAAGCAGGAAGAATTGCTGGAAATTTATCGCCAAGTATTGGATAGTTTAAATATGATGGCTTTGAAAGAACAACCGAAAAAAACAAATCCGGTAAAATGATCGTTCTGTTTGATGGCGAATGTAATTTTTGTAACCGAAGCGTTCAGTTTATTTACGAGCGCGATAAAAAAGGTGTTTTTCGTTTCGCATCGCTGCAATCACAAAAAGGAATTGAATTATTAAAGCAATACGGTTTATCTGATCTGGGAATTAGTTCGGTTGTGTTTATTAATACGGATGCAGGCAAGGCATATATTAAATCTTCGGCAGCATTAAGGATATGTAAATATTTGAAAGGGCTTTGGCCAATGATGGTTGTTTTTTTAGCTGTCCCAAAATTCATTCGCAATTGGGTGTACGATGGAATTGCAAAGCGAAGAAATCGTTTATTTAAAGATAAGTGTGCAGTTCCAACGGGTGAATTTAAAGCCAGATTCATTGATCAATAGATCCTTTTTAAGGAATAATTATGACCGTTGTTTTTAAATCAACCAGTTCATAAAATTCATTAAGATCGTTGTTATGAAAACTTACACAACCCCAGGTTTGGGCTCTGTCCGAATCATTGCTCCAGTCCTCCTCTATCCATCCGTGTAAACCTATTCCACCACCCAATGAAGTATTTTGCGGTGGTTTTACATTTGCTTTTGTTGCGGCCGAAATTTTATTGAATTGTTCTTGTGTAATGGTTTTTTTATTCAAAGCATTTTGCGCATCAAATGTATTGGGATACGTAAGACAAAGCCATCGTGTTCCTAAATATGCTGCCGACCAATTATTGGCAGTATTGAAAGGACCTTTTGTTTTTTCGCAAATGGAATATTCTCCTTCAGGAACTTTAAGATCACCTTGCTTTTCTTTTGGTCCTATGGGTTGCTGGCCCAACGCAATTTCATACGTGTGAATTAATTTTCCCTTCGCATACACATGGCATTTAAAATTGCTTTTATCAACCAAAACCAATTTATCTTTTTTAAAAGGCACCATAATTTTTCGGTGCGATTTAATAAATTCAGAGCCGTTTTCATAATGCGCTTTAACCCATTCAACGGTTTTAGGGTTAACGTTAGGAATGTAATTAGTAAGGGTATTGAGGAGGCTAAAATCCCTTATCTCCAGGTGAAGATGCGCTTCATCATTTTCATTTTTTCCGATCGTACCGATCTTTTGCCTTCGGTTTACGATATCTCCTGTTTTAACTTCGATGGTATTGAAGGATCTATACAAAGCATATTTTGTGATCACAGCTCCATTTTCGGCATAACGGTGTTCAACAAGAATTACATTTCCAAGACCGGAAACGATGCCGGCAAAAACAACTTTTCCGGATGCTATAGAATACACAGCCTGGCCAAGATCCGTATTGCCTCCTCCTTTCCCATTCCAGTTTTCACCTGTTTGAATTTCTTTTTTGTTTAATTCTCCGATTTTGCCTGTTACCGACCAACCCGTGTATCTTTTACCGTCTTCGGTTGTGTATGTACCACTCGCATTTTTATCACCTACAGGAAAATCAAAACCATCGCATAGGGTCGAATCCATAATGTATGGGGCATTTGAAACAATGGCTGTTTGAAAAGAATATTTTGAAGAAAAAGCGCCAAAGAATAAAAAACTAAGGCCTGCAAAAAGGAGTTTCATGCAACTACGTTTTTAGTTGGATCTAGGAACCTATTTTTTTT
>JAYUZA010000043.1:0-3066 GCA_043752145.1 Flavobacteriales bacterium | reverse complement strand
GCCAGTATAAAATAAATGAATGGAAACAATGAAATATAATTTACATAAAGGAGAATTTTCGGGCGATACTGTTACCCCGGTAAGTGTTTATTTGGCTTTACGTGACGTTTTTGCCGATTGTAAGCTGCTTGAAAGTGCCGAATACGGTAAATCGCAATACAGTAAGTCAATTATCAGTTTTAATTGTCTGGAATCATTTAGTATTACAAATTCAGTAATTGAAAAGCGAAACCAGCATGAAATTCAGGAGATCAAAAACTTTAATGATCTGTCTGTCGAATTGGAATTGTATTTAAATGAAATTAAGGCGAAGGTTGAAAATCCGGACGACTTGAATGTAGCCTGTTTGGTAGGTTATATCGGATACAACGCAATAAAGTATTTTGAAACAATTAAGTTGATCTCAAAAGAAGATAATTTACAAATTCCTGATGTACATTTTGGGTTGTATGAATTCAATATCGTGTTCGATCATTTTAACAGCACCTTAAGTATTTACCAGTATAAAAATGAAAATTCTACAAACGGAATAAATGACATTTTAAATCTGTTGGGGACATTTTCAAATGTAAAACATGATTTCCTGACTTTGACTGAAGAAAAAACGCACGATACCGAAGCTTATTTCCTTGACAGTGTTAAAAAAGTTAAACATCATTGCAAGGTCGGAGATGTTTTTCAAGCTGTAATTTCACGAAAGTTTAGTCAAAATTATACCGGTGAAGATTTTAATGTGTACCGAAATTTGCGTCAGATCAATCCGTCACCGTATATGTTCTATTTTGATCATGGCGATTTTAAACTATTCGGCTCTTCACCCGAAAAACATGTTTCGATCGCGAATAATAAGGTATCTATTAATCCGATAGCGGGCACTATTAAACGAACCGGAATTGAAGCAGATGATGAAGTGCGATTGAATAAATTGATCCTTGATCCGAAAGAAAATGCCGAACATGATATGTTGATCGATCTTGCACGAAATGATCTGAGTGTTTTTTGCAAGAATGTTGTTGTAAAACGAAAAAAAGAGGTACAGCAGTTTTCGCACGTTTATCACCTGGTTTCGGAAGTGGAAGGCGAGATAAAAAATGAAGCCGGAATTTTTAGCATAATCGCAAAGTCGTTTCCGGCAGGTACGCTTTCGGGAGCCCCTAAATACAGGGCCATACAATTGCTTGATGAGCTTGAGCAACATGAGCGGAATTTTTACGGAGGCGCAATTGGTTTCATAGATCTTAAAAGCAATGTTAATTTAGCCATCATGATCCGTACATTTTGTGCGAAGAACAATTCACTTAATTATATGGCCGGAGCCGGTGTTACCATAAACAGCGATCCGCAACATGAATTGATCGAGATAAACAATAAAATAAACGCCTTACGAAAAGCCATTCAATTGTCGAACCCTGTATTAAACAAATTAGCAGTATGAAAATTCTTGTTCTTGATAATTACGATAGTTTTACCTATAACCTTGTGCATTATGTGGAAGATATCAGCGGTCAAAAAATTGATGTGTTCCGTAACGATGCTATCACGCTCGAAGAAGTGGATAAGTATGATGCAATTATACTTTCGCCCGGACCGGGTTTGCCTTCGTCAGCCGGAATAATGCCGCAATTAATTAAACGTTACGCAGCCACAAAAAAAATCCTTGGAATTTGTTTGGGTCATCAGGCCATTGCCGAAAGTTTTGGGGGAAGTTTGTATAATCTTGATCAGGTATATCATGGAATTTCTACACCTGTGACGATTGATCCATTGCATAAATTATTTTCAGGAATGGGATCAAGTATACTGGTAGGACGATATCATTCATGGGCGGTTAACACGAAAGACTTGCCAAAATGTTTTTCAGTAATTGCAAGTGATCAAAACGGAGTAATTATGGGGATTAAGCATGAATCATACGACTTAACAGGAGTGCAATTTCATCCTGAAAGTATTTTAACGCCTCTGGGTCATGATATGATCAGAAAATGGCTTTCATAGCCTAAACCAACTGAATTTTTAAAAATAGAATAAAATGAATTCACATACACTTATAAACAGGTTAAAAAGCGGTCATCTTGAAAAAAGTGAAGCAAGTGCTTGTATTGAATTATTATTGAATGAAAGCATTGTAACAGAGCAAAAAGTTGCAGCCCTTTCGTTTATGGAGGTTCGAAAACCTTCCTTAATGGAAATAAATACATTCGCAGAGCATATTTTGAATGAATGCAAAGTTCCTTTTACTTATGATGAAGATCTGATGGATGTTTGTGGAACGGGTGGGGATGGTAACAGTACCCTGAACATTTCAACGCTTACTGCGATCATTCTTGCCGCTACCGGAATTAAAATTTGTAAGCATGGAAATTATGGTGTTACCTCTGTTAATGGGTCTTCCGGTATTCTTGAATATTTGGGATATGAATTTAAAACCGATGATAATAAATTAAGAACAGAATTAGACGAATGCAATATTACCTTTCTGCATGCTCCTTTATTTCACCCGGTGCTTAAAAACGTTGCGGCCCTAAGAAAAAATTTGAAATTAAAGACCATTTTTAATATTTTGGGACCGATGGTAAATCCAATGCAACCAAAGCACCGATATACTGGTGTAAGTAGTCTGCATACAGCCCGGGCATATCATTTTATTTACCAGCAAAAAGCGATAAATTATTCGATCGTTTATACGCTTGATGGCAATGATGAGATCACGCTCACCAATTCAAGTAAAATTTATTCGCATACGGGCGAAAGATTGATCCATCCTAAGGAACTTTCAAATGTCACGGTAACGCTTGCCGATCTTAAGGTAATATCAATGGAGGATGCCGCCAAAAAATTTACGGATGTTTTGGATAATAAGTCAAGTGAACAGATCTTAGAAACAGTATTGTCGAATTCGGCAATGGCGTTTATATTGAGGAATCCCGAAGTTGAATATTCTACTGCCAAATCAATTTGTAGGGAGGTTTTAATGAACGGAACCGCAAAACAAATATTTAATAAATTAATTAATAAATAGGCATATGAATATTCTGGACAAAATAGTTGATTCAACAAAATTGCGGG
>JAYUZA010000042.1:0-3077 GCA_043752145.1 Flavobacteriales bacterium | reverse complement strand
GAACCGATAACAGGAGATCTTATTCGAATAGATCTTCCGGGTCCGGGTTCGCGTCAGGGCAAAGGTTATGATTGGGTAAGGGTAGAAGTATTTTACCGATCCGATGATCCGCAAAAGGATGAGGATTATTGCGCAATTCTTGTAAGACCTACCCATGACCCGAATGATCCAGTAAAAGAAACAGCACATTTTTTTACAGAAGAAGCCACAAGTACTTTTTTGATTCAGCGAAACGATGTAAAAGTTATAGCTGCCGAAAAAGGCCGAAATGAAATTGCCAATACAAAAGTGAAAGGAATTTTGAATAAGATCCGAAACAAACTGTTTGCAATTGGTGCTTCATATGGCATATCACATATTCAATGGAAAACACTTGTAAAAGGTTTTTTGAAGGATGAGGCATGATACTGTTAAGGCCTATTGTATATATTTATTTTTTCTTCTTTTTGTCTTTCCCGAACAATCGTTTTAAAAAGCCTTTCTTTTTTTCTTTGGGCGTTGATACATTGCCGATGTTGATGGTGTTATCAATTGACGGTTTAAGCGCGTTGACAAAAGCATTTTTCAATACGTACATTATGGCATCAAATATTCCCACTTTAGGGTTGGAAAAACGGCCTTCAATGGGAATCTTAGTGGCCAATTGACCCTTGCGCTGATTCTGAAAAATTTCGGCAACACCGCCAATAAGGGTCTCCCATAATATTTGTCCTACATTTCCTTCCTCCTTGTTCCATTGAACTACATCCAAATCCTTTAACAATGGTTTTACATACCCTTTAAATGCGCCTTGCTTGGCCGCGAATTCGGCATACAGACCCAAATTCCCCTTCTTAACATCAAAATTACCATAAGCCCTAAAGAAATTGTTTAATTGAGTCATGTCTGAATTTGCAAGCCTTGCATTCATATCGAACGTTGGTTGTTTGTTGAACCCGTCAAAATTAACATCCAGTGTAAAACTTCCGCCATATACGTTTGCGCGTGCCGTTAATTTTGCAGGTAACAATTCTTTGTTATCATTTACATTTTTAATATTTGATGCCGTTGCATACACGTTTTTCATAAATACATCAACTTGCGGATTTTTGTACCGGTCGATGTAGTGTATCTGTCCGTTATTTATCTCAAAATGGTTAATTTTAAGAGGCATCAGCTTTTTAATAACCGCTCTGAAATCGGCCGTATCGGTTTTAGCATCGGTTTTTTTTGCGGGTGTTTTTGAAAAATTCAAAATAGGTTTTTCGACATAAATTTCACCTACCACTGAACCTTTGAATAAGGATCTCCATTCAATGGAAAGATCTATCTCCGGTGATTTAAAAAATGGCAGGGTGTCTTTTTTACCGTCTTCCATGACCTTTACCAATTCAATTCCCTCGATCACATAGGCGCCCCTATACAGATAAATATCTATATCTTCAACATGGCCCGTATAGCCTTTCATGTTGGCAAGGGTCTTATTTACAAAATGCTTGACAATAGACGGTAGTGCTATGCGAAAAGCAATTAGAACTACAAGGATAGAGAGCAAAATTATTCTCCTGCGTTTTTTTCTGCGTTTCTTTTTTTGGGTAGGATCGGCTAGAGCTGGTTTTGGTTTATCCATAATACCTGCTAAAATGAGGCGAATTCCGCGCTTTAGAGTTACATAAGGATTTTAAAATTTATATATTTTTGGATCGTGTTCCTGTCATTTTCGAATGGCTCTAATGATCCCAGACGATGATTGTGTAAGCAATTTATAAAGTTATGTAAGCTAAAATTGCTTTCTAATTTGAAATTTTATGTGTATTTAATAAAGATTCAATACTGTTTTTAATTTTCCCGTATGCGATTTGATTCAAACACAAATATAAAAGATGATCTGGGTGGAGCTATGTCTGCTACAGGAACTCATGATTTGTCTGCCATAGAAGTAATCAACCGATAATGTTCATTTACGAAAGTCAAAAAACAATTCACGAAGCAAGAGAACGCGTAAAAAAACGGTTTCTCAAATTCTTTAAAAAGGGATTCAGGGACCAAAAGTTTCATGATTGGGAGAGAGATTATAAATGGGACGCACACAAACTTTGGAAAGAAAAACTAAATGCCGATGAGTTTGATCGGTTATTGAACCAGGGTGCCTTCATTGAAATTGCCAGACGGGCAACCGCTATTGAATCAAAGACCAACCTTTTGTTTTCTTTTGAAAAAATGGCCTTACGAGATGCGGTTAAATCATTGGAGGGTGCTGAGCTATTTGCTTTCGGGCTTTATGAACGGATTTATAGCGATGCCAATGAGGATAAAAAATTTGAAAATTATACCCGTATGCTTGCATCGCTTCCACGTAAACAAACACGCGTGTTGACCTGGCCCGTGCAAACAGTTTTTCCGTTCATTGCCAATCCGAAAAAAGATATTTTTCTTAAACCTGTTATCACAAAAAAAGCAGCAGCCAAGTACCTTTTCAATTTCAATTATTCATCAAAACCCAACTGCCTAACCTATAAATGTTACCTGGATTTTGCAAAACTCATTAAAAAGGACATTCAGGACCTCAAGCCACGCGACATGATCGATATGCAATCTTACATTTGGGTTATGGGCGATGATCGGTATGAAAGTTATGGTTAAGCCCTACAATCGATTCTAAATATCGGGACTGTGTCTCCTTTGGAGCCACGTTTTTTCATTTTGTAAAGCTCTTTGGGATTATATCGCTAACGCTCGATGAACCCGGCTAATACTCAACTATCAAAACCTGTGTTTTTGCTTCGCAAATCCACGGTTTTTATTGTATAAAATCCTTTGGGATTATCTCGCTAACGCTCGATGAGCCCAGCTAATACTCAACTATCAAAACCTGTGTTTTTGCTTCGCAAATCCACGGTTTTTTATTTCACTTTTGCGCTTACAAAAGCTAAGCGCTTTTGACGCTCAAAGTGAAATAAAAAACCCCTGACCGCTATCGCGTCAGGGGTTTTTATCGTTTTCGTGATCCCGCTGGGATTCGAACCCAGGACCCCATCATTAAAAGTGATGTGCTCTACCAGCTGAGCTACGGAATCCTTTGCTCACCGAAGCCTAAA
>JAYUZA010000041.1:0-3079 GCA_043752145.1 Flavobacteriales bacterium | reverse complement strand
ATTAAAACCACCCGGATAAGAAATAATAGTATTGGAAGTATAACCTGTACTGGTAATTTCCTTTAAATCATGACCAATTCCTATTATAAAATGTATGGTGTCGCCAATATTGGCATAAGTTGTATCCGGATCGTATGTTCCCCCAACGGTTTTTACATTATACATTGTACCAAAACTGAATTGCCAGGCAAAGCAAAATATCACCAGTATTTTTTTCTTTAACATAATTGATTTCCCTTTAATACTATTTGATAACAACAAGTTTTTTAGTTGAAATCACGTTACCATTCAGGCCACATATCTGTACGGTATAGTTCCCGGCTGATAAAAACGAAATGTCAAGCGTATTTCTTAAACCGTTAAGGTTATAAGTTGAAATAACTTTGCCGCTAATATCTATTAAGTTTACCGCATAAGAATCGCTTATGTTGGTGCTTATGTTTAAGGTAGTGTTTGCGGGATTGGGATATACAGCTACAGCATTTTCCTTTTCCGTTTCTTCTACTCCGGTTACATCAACATAATTGAGGCGAACCACTTGGTTAGTTGTAGCATTTACATACCATATTTTTCCATCGGGTCCAATTTTTACGCCCATTACCCCCGATGCTCCTGTAGCTATTCTTCCCAATTCAATACCGGTAGCCCCCGTAATATCATAAATTATAATTTCTCCTGTAGCGTAATCAGAAACAATCATTCTATTTCCGATAATATCAATACCGCTTGGCTCGGTTAAACCGGTTGAAATAAAAACTGAAGATGTATATCCTCCGTAAATAGACGACTCATCTGTTGCCTCCATTGGCGTAAACGTTCCTGTTTGAGTTCCGGTAGTAATATCAAGGCGTAGTACCCGATCATTACCGCTGTCAACAATATAAAGCCAGTTAGTTGTTTTGTCCAATACGAGATGACTAACTACATGTTGAGTGGGGTCTTCTGTCAATCCAAGTCCCGTATATCTTCTTACAATTCCATCACTGTGGTCGCTATTTCCCGGTCCATGATCCTCCATAAAATCATAACGGGTAACACAATTATTATTTCCGTCATTTACCCAAAATACATTGTCTTTTTCATGGGCAATACCCATTGAATAAGGGCTTTCATGTAACATATCCAAATGGCTACCATTTCCACCGGAGGGCTGGGCATAAATAGCAGGATCAGATGACCATAAAGTAGGACCTGTAAAAGCAGATCCTCCATCGTGATTTGCATCAAACACACCCGGAGAAGTTGCAAAATTTTCGTTTTCGCTAAATGCAATTCCGGTAGGTAATGACATAAAATGGTTGGCGTTCCCATCCTGCTGAACAAGTTCAGTTTGGCTACCCATACCTGCATTTGAAATTTTTATTGTCTTTCCTCCGCTTGCCTCTGTACTTTTCAAAATCACCCATAAATCATAGTTTGTAAGAATAGGATGAAAATCCAAATCACGAGGTATGAGAACTCCTTCGGCCGAGGAAGCAATAATTGTTTGTTGCGGAGTAATTCCAATGTATCCATCAACAAGATTGGCAATACCGGGCCCCGCAACAACCGTTTTCGAAACAGTATCATTTGTGTTATCCATGTCTGCATTTCCGTCAAGATTAGAAGCCCATACCTTAACGTTATAAGTGCCATTGGTAGCAACGTTCCATGTTGTTGGATGCGTAAAGCTATAATCAGTAAACGGTAAAATATTTAAGCCCGTTAGTGAACTAGTAACAACGGGATCGCTGTCAATTTGATAATTTAAATCAAGGCTTGTAATTGTATTGGAACTTCGGTTAAACAATTCACCGCTTATTGGTTGAGAGCCTATGTTTACATAACTATACGTTGCTATATTTTCACCTTCCATGTCATATGCAAAGGGTGGATTTACTGTAAACGAAATTACAGAACCGGGCGTATCTCCGCTACCGGTTAAGCCGGTATAAACAGGGAAACCACCAATATATACTGTAAAAACTGCACCACCATCGCCCCAATCATCGGCATAAAAAATATCATACGTTGTACCATCTGTTAGAATCCATGGACCCTCGGTAACTGTTACGTTGTTCGCGTATCCTCCCGGGTCTTGATCTTGCAATCCTGCTCCGCCACAACCAACTAATGTATTTCCTCCTGCAAAAATGGTTCCTGTACCGCAGGTGTTTCCGGTTGGTAATAATTGCCAGTAAATTTCATAACCGTAAGCATCGGTCTGCACATCGATAGTTACCACCGAAGTTTGGGCAAAAATTGCAAGGCCGTTAAAAAGACTTACAAATAAAAGAATCATTTTTTTCATTTTTTATTGTTTTAATTTATAAAATTTAAGTGTAAGAAGGCACCCGACAATAGGAATTTAGTCATCCTCATTGCCTGATGAATTTTTTAGTATGTGTGAAAGAATCTTTTTTTACATGGATGTAATAACACCCGGTTTCAAGTATAGAAGTATTGATTTTTCGTTCAGCAGAAATTGATCCGGATAATACCATGTGTCCTAAAGCATCATAAACAAAATATTCGCACCCCGCCACATCACCAGTTAAAATTATATTTTCGGTGGATGGATTTGGGTAAACCTCAAAAAGTGCATTGGTCTTGTTCGTTTCAGTTACTCCAATTACGCTTCCTGAAAATTGTAAATTATCAATGTAAATATAACTACCCGCCATAGGAATTGAATCGCTTGATGAGATAACGATACATGCCGTATCAGGATTATTACCATTGTAATAATTCAACATTGTATAACTTGCAAACCACGAATGCGCCATTGCCGCGTATTTAGTATAGCCTGATGCAATTGTATCCCTTGTGCCGGTAAGCGTATCCCATTTGGTAAGCCATACACTAACGTTTGATGGATCCATAGAACTGTAAGGCATATATTGCATATTGTAATTTAATTGTGCGGGTCTGCTTGTAAAAGCAAAACCTGAAACAGGTAAATAAGTTGCTGTATCAATTTTACCACTAACAGCTTTGCCGGGAACAATTCCTTTACCGGGTACATTCTGCGTCATTAGTAATAAATAAAAACTTCCGGGGCTTCCCGGTGAACCTTGAAGGCATGTATTTACACCTGTTG
>JAYUZA010000040.1:0-7880 GCA_043752145.1 Flavobacteriales bacterium | reverse complement strand
AAACAAATCCTAGCGAATAAAAGTAAGGCCGAAGTCTTTATTGAATCAAGTGCTTCAAATGTGCCGACCTCAAAATTCAAGAACAATCAAAATTTATCTATTTCCCGTGCCGAAGAAACCAAACAGGGAATATTGGTATCGTTAAAAAAAACAGGTGCGAACATAAGTGGTCTTGCATTTAAAGAACCAAAAACTCTTATTCAAGGCCCTGCCTACAATAACGATTATTTGCAAAATAAGCGAGTGTATGGTAAATTCCAGTACATCAAAGTTTGGGTTGAATGACAGCAACGCATCCGCCCGCCAGTGCCGGTTCGGACGGGAATGACGCAGTAGGGCAGGCATTCCTCGCAAGCTCTTCTTCGGGCAGCATTCAATAATTCAGGTAAAGTCCTAAAAATTTTGTTTTGAGAACGGGTATACGTTTTTGTATTTAAATGCCATTAATAAAACGTCATCGGTTTGGGGTTCATGGCCTTTCCAATCTTCAAAAAACGTGCTTAAAATGTCTTTTTGTTCTGCCATTGGTTTTTCATGAATTTGATCGATATGATTTACAAATCCCGAGGTATTTAATTTTCTTCCTTTAGGTCCGCCAAACTGGTCGGTATACCCATCAGTATAAACATAAACGGTATCGCCTTCCTTAAGTTGTAATGTTTGATTGGTAAAATTCTTGTGGCTGTCGGAGCCTCCAATTGAATCCTTTCCTGTGCGGTGTAGTAAAGGTATGTTATCTGAAATATGCAGCAGTGGACGCATGGCGCCTGAAAATATCAGTTCACCTGTTGTGAGATCTAAACTCAGGAGTATTAAGTCCATTCCATCATTAATGTCATTGTGCAACAAGTCACACATTTTATTTTCCACAGCAAACAATATGGAAGCGGGGTCTTTTTCATCGGCCGTCAACAATATGTCATTAAACAAAGTGTGACCTATCATGCTCATGAAAGCTCCCGGTACTCCATGTCCGGTACAATCGACACAGGCAATGACTAATCGGTCATTTTTGCGAATAAACCAATAAAAATCACCCGAAACAATGTCACGTGGTTTATACAAAATAAAACTCTCGGGTAAGTATGCTTTTAACATATTAACATCGGGTAAAATGCTGGTTTGTATTCTTAAAGCGTAATAAATACTGTCAGTAATATCCTTATTCTTAAGCTCAACCAGCGATTTTTGTTTCACCAATTCTTGTGTACGCTCTGCAAGTTTCGATTCCAGTAAATTTAACCTGCGCTGTTGAGTTCTTTCACGTATGCGTATGTAGATGGAAAAGCTTAGCAGTAAAAGAAAAATGCACAACAAAAGAAACCACCAGGTTTTCCAAAATGGCGACTGTATGGTTATATTAAATAAAGCCATTTCAGGTGATTCAAAGCCATCGGCATTAATGGCCCTGACTTTAAATTTGTAATTGCCGTCTTCCAGTTTTGAATAGGTAGCACTTCCTTTCTCTGAAAATTCACTCCATGAAATGTCAAAGCCTTCTAAGTAATATTGGTAACGCACTTTCTCGGGATGACTTAAACTGATGCCCACAAAATTGAATTTAACTTTATAGGATCCATACGCCAGTTCAGCGGGTTTTAATATGTCCAATATTTTATCTGAACACGATACACTTTGTAAATTGATCTTTGGCGGAGTTTTCGTAATTCTGAATTTACTGCGATCGAACATTAAAAGTCCATGGTTGGTACCAAACCATATGTTTCCGGTACTGTCTTTATGCGTTGCCAGTGGATTGAAGTCACTTTGAATACTAAACGAATGATCAAACACATCGGCCTTTAGTGTATTAGCATTGATGCACGATAAAGAGCCGCGATGGCCCACCCAAATATCATCGTTATTGCCTGAAATGATTGAATAAATATAATCTGATTTTAATCCGTTGCTTACGGTGAGTTGTTGTAATACGTTGCCATCTTTAACAATGATGCCGTTTCCGCTTGTGCCTATCCATAATTTGCCTGTGCGATCCTTCGTTATACAGGAAATTTCTATGGGTAAAGACTGTTTGTTGACTTCAATGTTCTCAAGCCTGTTGTTGGCTAAGCGTGAAATGTGATTTCCGGGAGTGCTTATCCAAACATTACTTTTATTATCAATAAAAACACAGTTTACGTTGTTATGCGGTAAACCTGTTTGAGTACTCCAAAGTTTTAAGAGTTGTATTTTTTCGTCTGCCACTATTAACCCTCCGCGTGTTCCTATCCAATACTCATTATTCAGTTTTTTTATATCCGTTATTTCATTAAGCAATGTTTCATCAAAAAATAATTGCTGCTTCCAACTATGGTCCGTTTTGTTAAAAACATAAACACCGTCTGCTGAAGTACCAACAACCACATTGTTACCTCCATCACAAATGGCGACAATTGAAAATGATTTATTTTTTTGAGGAGGTGTGTATAATTGGTGTTTTTCCCTTTGGTTGTTGTCAATGTGTATTAATCCGGTTTTTACACCGGCCCATGTTTCATTTTTAAAAACAAGCATCGTCTTTATATCGTTTAAAGAAGGTTCGTCATAATGATACAATGTAAAAAACTCGTCTTTTAGCATGGCCAATCCCTCCCCGTATAAACCTAACCATAAATTATCTTCACTGTCAAAGAGTAAGGATTTTACGAAATTTGAAGGCAGTCCGTTTTTATCTGAATAATGTGTGATTAGCGAAATGCTTTTTCCTTCGGCATTATATCGTACGTGGTACACTCCGTTATAAGTTCCCATCCAAAGTGTTCCGTTTTGTGCTTGTACTATTTCATGTACTGCGTTAATGTCCTCGCTGCAATTTACGGTATTAACCCTTAAAGTTCCATTTGTTATAACACCTCTTAATAGTTTGCCTGATGCCGTTCCCATCCAAAGTACATTTTCAAGAACATTATCCTTGACCGAGGTTTGAATTTTTTCTCCGGCAAGATCACTTCTTTTCAAATTATTCAGGTTAAGGAATTTTCCATCCTTTAAGGATGCAACGTAGCAGCCCTCACTTGTAAAAAACAAAACTTCTTTGTTCGAAATACTTTGCATTGAATGAATCGTACATCCATTTTTCGAAATAGGATATATCTTGACACTGGTTTTGTTTGTTATGATTATTTTTCCATTTTGACATGCTGTCAAAATACAATTTCCGGGAAGCTCAAGAAAATCAACTACAGGGCCCGGTTCCGAAACGGTATAATTATTTTTTCTAAATCCGGTCTTTGTTTTTATTGTCGTTCCGCCCTTGTTGTGACCGATCCACATATCTCCGTTGGCAGCCAAAAAGATCTTTGTTACAAAATTTTCTGTCAATCCTTGAGTAGTATTGTACGTCTTGATCTCTATTCCGTCATAACTGCATAAACCTTCGCCTGTAGCGATCCATAAATAACCTTTTTTATCTTCCAGCATATCGTAAACGTATTTTTGCGGAAGTCCTTTTTCGGACGAAATGTGGGTGAACTTGTATTCCTGTCCCGCAAGCTCTTTGAGTTGGAAAATAAGTAAGAGTGTGAATACTATTTTAATAAAAACCCATGGTGAATAACGAAAGCTTTGTGTTGATGATGTCATTTTATTGTTTCTCTGAATAATTTCGCCTAAATATTGGATTTTCTGACAAAAATACCGTTATAAAAATTTACTTCATCCTTATATTATTCCTACATCGCAAAAGATAACAATTATGTAATTTTTTTAGATTTAAATGTAACTATCACCCTTTTAAAGGCTATTTTCATTAATATATGTAAGACTTTCAATTTTATTGTAACTTATTTACTTGACCTGATCTTTTTTAAAGAGTAATTTAGTGGGATAAAAGAATGGATGGAAAAAAGTTTACCGATATGTTTTAGAATACTACGATGGTTTATATCTGTAAAACTTAATAAAGTAGTATTTCTTTTTATGTCCTGTCCACTTATTTCTGTTTCAGCTATCGGCTCCGGTAATTCATCTGCAAAACAAAATTTAAAGGTCTTCAGTTCTTTCAGCACCAATGCCGAGATTGGCAATGCGATCGCAGTTGACAGTGTAAATCAATTTATATATGCTGTAGGTAAATTTACATATAATACAACATTTCCATCTATCGCAACGTCTAAAATGAATGGTGGAACCAATAACGGTAAAGACGATGGTTTTTTGGTTAAACTGAATTTTAGCGGAACAGTCCAATGGGTCGTTAACATTGGAGGTGATGAAGATGATGAAGCAGTGGCAGTAAATTTTGGTCCTGACGGAAATATTTATCTCACGGGCTATTTCTACGAAAATGCACGTTTTTATTCTACAAGCGGTGTCTTCAGTTCATTGTCGTCATCAGGAAAAAAAGATGAAATTTTTTATGCGTCTTATGATCCTGCCGGGATGTTGCGCTGGGCAAATGGCAGTGGCGGTAATAAATTTGATCGCGGTTTTGCTGTTGCTACTACAGCAAATGCGGTGTATTTCGGTGGGGTTTATGAACAGCACTCCTCTGTGCAAATTGGTGGAATTCCGGTTAACGGGACATACGATGATATCAATACTTTTTTGCTTAAAACCGATTTTAACGGTGTAACACAATGGATGATCGAAGCTAAAAGTGACGATGATGATTATGATGATAACGACACACCACAAGATAAAAAAATGGACCTATGTACTTATGGAAATTCAATTTATGTAATAGGCATTATGGGAGGCACAAACATGCGTTTTACAAACACTTCGGGCGGTTTACTAAGTAGCCCCATATTGACCAACGGGGGTTCAAATGCCGATATTTTTGTGTATGCAATTTCAGAAACAGGTGTTTTAACCTGGGCAAAAAATATTCGCAACACAACTGATGAGATTTTTGGCTTTGGAATTACTGCCGATTGTAACGGTGTTTACATTGGTGGAACTGTTCATGATAATGCTACTTTTCCGAGTACCGATCCGGCAACCACGCTTGTTATTGGTGACCATGATTTCCCCTTCATCGCCCGTTTAAATAAGACAACAGGAATAGATGAATGGATAGTTACCTTAAGCGGTTCGGTTAATCATGAAGATGTGATCTATGATCTTGTTGCCGATGGTTATGGAAGTATTTATGCAACAGGAAAATTCAGGAGCAATCCGTTTGGTGGTCCCGATACAACTATTACGGGCGCTGTCGACTCGGAAATATTTCTGGCTAAGTATGAAAATGATGGAACGTTTGTATGGATGGAAAATGAGATAAGCACCGGTAATGATATGGGATATGGATTGGCAGTATTTAAAGATTCAAAAGTTTTTGTCACAGGCGAGTTCAGCACTAACTTTAATTTTGGCTCTGTAAATGTTACAACTTCATTCTCCCAAAATTTTTTCGTTTCAAATTTTGATGCAGGCGCAACCTCATATGCTTGTTGTTTGACGCCCCCTGTTGGAGGAACAGCCTCTGTTAGTCCCATGGCTTTTTGTCCGGGTTCATCCGTTACGCTTAACTTAACAGGATATACCGGTAACATTCAGTGGATGGTTTCCTATGATGGCGGATCGATCTGGACCGCGATCCCGGGAGCTACAATTGCTTCATATAATTATATGCCAACAGCATCCGATGCTATGTTTCATGCCTTGCTAACGAAAAACGGTTGTCCTTTTGCCTTGTCAAATTCAGTTTTAGCCCAATACCAGACGGGATTACCGGTTATTTCAGGATGTCCTTCCAATATTAACGTTAATAACGCTCCGGGAATTTGTGCATCTGTTGTTTCGTGGACCACTCCAACGGTCATCGATAATTGTCCTTCTCCAACGTTGATTTTAACTTCAGGTCTTCCAAGCGGTTCTTCCTTTCCTATAGGAACAACCAACATTGTTTACACGGCAACAAATTCTGTAGGAAACAGTTCAACGTGTTCCTTTTCTGTTACTGTTACCGATAATCAAAATCCCGTGATCTCAGGATGCCCTTCAAACATTAACGTTAATACAGTATCCGGTAGTTGTAATGCAAATGTAACCTGGGTAGCACCATCAGTATCTGATAATTGTCCAGGTGCAACAATAACGCAAACCGCAGGTTTACCTTCGGGGTCTTCCTTTCCACAAGGGAGTGCAACTATTTCATATACCGCAACCGATCTTGCAGGTAACACATCCATCTGTTCATTTATAATAACAGTTACCGACAACGAAGCTCCGGTTATTTCAGGTTGTCCTGCTAATATAGCCGTTTCCAATGACCCTTCATTTTGTTCTGCCGTAGTAACGTGGTTAGCACCTACGTTTTTTGATAATTGTTCGGGTGGATCAATTGTTCAAACAATGGGGACGGCAAGTGGTTCCGCTTTTCCATTAGGATTAACAACAGTTTCATATAATGCAACCGATGCAGCCGGAAATTCTTCCTCGTGTTCGTTTAATGTTATAGTAAACGATACAGAAGATCCGGTAATCGTAACCTGTCCATTAAACATTACAGCATGCGATCCGCTTGTAACTTATCCTTTACCATCGGCAGTAGAAAATTGTTCAGGAATGAGCATGTTGCAAACAGACGGAACCGGACTAAGTTCAGGTGATACTTTTCCAGTAGGAACAACAGTGCAGCAATTTACATTTACTGATTTAAGCAGCAATATGTCAACATGTGCTTTTGCCGTTACTATATTACCTGTTATTAACCCTTCTTTTAATAGCTCTATTCCCGACACCTTATGTTTCAATGCACCGAATATTGATCTATCAGGTTTCGTTTTTTTGAATCCAGGTGAAACCGATTCTTTTTCTGGAACAGGGGTTACCGGTTCTTTGTTCAGTTCAACACTTTCAGGAGCAGGTTTACACACCATACAACATATTGTTAACAACGGTATTTGTTCCGACACAGCAAATGTTTCAGTACTCGTTCTTCCTGAGTATAATTCCGATTGGAATATTAATGATACAATATGCGAAGCTGCAGGGCTAATTTCTTTAAGCTCACTTTTAGCTTCCGGTGCCGACACTTCTGGTACCTGGACGGGCGGTGCTGGTTTTATTTTCCCTGATATTGATCCGGCAGGCTTGGATAATTTAATTATTTCCTTTTCTTATATTGTTGGCATAGGAAATTGTTGCGATACTACAACTCATTCGTGTTTTGTTGCGCCCGATGTTTTGCCTTCCTGGCTTTTTATTAACGACAGTATTTGTTCATCAGCTGTAGTGGTCGATTTGAATTCGCTTATTACGGGAACAAATGGCGGAGCATGGTCAGGCCCCGGTGTAACAGGAAACACGTTTAATTCTAACAGTCTTTCAGGTTCCCAAATGATCACATATAATGTTGGTCTTGGGCAATGCATCGAATCAATGTCCAATAACATCAATGTTTTTGAAACGCCTCAACCAAATGCCGGTATCGATGCCGATGTATGTGGTTTTTCATATGCGTTAACACCAATTCCTTCAGTTGGAAACATCGTTTGGAATTCTCCCGATTTAATAATTACCGATTCACTGTTTATTGCTCCCGTCATAAATGTAATTGATCAAGGATCCGTAGTGTGCTATTTTACAGAAACTAATTGGAAATGTTCGGTTTCTGATACAATTCAGTTGTTTTTTTGGGAAGCACCCTTTGCTTATGCAGGGCCCGATCAGCAATTAAAATTCACGAACGTTGTTGCGCTAAATGCCAATGATACAATAATCGGTTCAGCAATATGGTCGGCTACCAATGGCGATGCTTTTTTTAATGATCCTACAAGTCCGAATACGAACGTGAATAATCTTAAACCAGGAAATAATATTTTCACGTGGACGGTTACAAACGGAAATTGTCCGGAAGCGAAAGATGAAGTAATAATATTTATCGATAATTTATTTATTCCCGAAGCATTTTCACCTAATGGAGATGGTGTAAA
>JAYUZA010000039.1:0-7886 GCA_043752145.1 Flavobacteriales bacterium | reverse complement strand
AAAAAATACTTTTTATTTTTTTCGTTTTGGAAATCATGCGTTTATGAGTTATCAACAAACAAAACATGCATTTATTAGTCCGATTTAACATTTCTCGGGGCGGGATAATGAAATGGAAATCATTTCGCTATAGCAATCTTTGTGTAAAAAAATTAGCAATTTTCAAGACGTGAAGTGTCCTTGCTTTAAATTTTAAATTGACCAAACTTTACAAAGCATTAAAAGCAATAAAACTTTTTTTACCAAAACTGTAAACTATGCCACTGGTACCACGCAACGTATTAAAATCATTTTTTCAAACCGGTGATAAACCTACACAGGCGCAATTTGATTGTTTAATTGACTCGTTGCTGCACTATGCCGAAGATAGAGACAAATTAGGTTTAAAAAACTACAATCCCTTGTTTACTTATCTCACGGGCGACACGGTGGTTTTTGAAGAAGATATTTACATGGCTAACGCCACGACAACAGGTGGCTTTGATCCCGATTACTGGAATAAAATAAGTCCGGCATTAAAATTTAACTGGGAGCAGGAAACACCCGATTCAACAGACACTAAATTAAAAATAACCTTTAACAAAGATTTCAAACCACTTGTTGCAGGAACCTATACCGTGCAATGGTATTGCGAGTTGGGTCGTGATTCGAGTGTGGTCGTAACAAACAAAACCCGCATTTTACTAAATAATATAATGATCGGTGAAAGTGCAGTACGTATTACCGATGACAAAGAGTATGTTGGTTTCGGAGGATTTTTCAGTGCAAATCTTTCGGCTACTTTGCAAAATTTAAAAGTTGATTTTTTGCGTTTGTCAGGCTCATCAGGTGATGTACTGATAAGACATATAAGAATACGTGTTATAAAAGATTAATATTTTTTAAGCGGACATGATTGAAGAGGCATTAAAAGCTTTACGCGATGAATTGGAGGGTTACCTGGACCTGGTGAACAGTACAGCTACTCCACCTGAAGGGTTTATTGTGTTAAGCAATGTTGCCAAACAAGACGGAAGCTGGGCAATACCCGATGACCGCATAGGCATGTCACTTATAAATATTGAAGAAGAAAGGGTGTTTAAAGAACAACGATTTAATTATAGAAATGACGCTGGCGATATTGAACAATACAATCCCGAAATAAAACTGAATTTATATGTACTGTTTTGTGCCAACTACGTGAATACATCAACAACCGATATGAATTACAAAGAAGGATTGAAGCAGATCTCGAACATTATTGCCTTTTTTCAGGGAAAAAATGTTTTTACGAATGCCAATACTCCTTTAATGGATGCAAAACTCAAGCAATTGATTGTTGAGTTGTATTCATATACGTTTGAACAACAATATAATTTTTGGAGCATTTTAGGAGCCAAGTACCTTCCATCGGTTTTATACCGTGTAAGGCTGGTAACCTTCCAGGAAAAACGTTTACTCAACCAAAATGCACCAATAACCACGCTCGATATTTCGGGCACAACTGTAGTTTAAAAATATGGCAATCGAATATAAAAAATTGTTTAATGTAGCGCTCAGGCATAATTTTTATGTGGGTGGTATTACGCATGATTTTACTATAACGCCAACACCACTTACGCAGCAAATGCTTAAAGACAATAAATTACTGTTCAAAAAAGATAACTTGGGTTTCAGGGTTATGTACCGCATCTCACCTACTCCTCCACCCGATTCATTTATTGACTTTGCAAATATTGAATTACGTTTTGGCATGAGCATGAAAAACATAACCGAGTTTTTGAATTTTACTAAACTTGATACAGGTGCAAAAGCATTTAAGGCGGGTAACATCATGTATTTTACCAATGATATTGTTTTAACGCATAAATTAAAATATGATATACTGGATGAATTAAGGCCTAACCTTTTTAATTATGAATTTCCACAAAATGCAACGGGACCAGCCGATGCGGGAACCATTGAGATACGGAATGAGGCCAATACATTGATCTTTACAAAAATTGGCATTTTACCTAATGCAAGTAACAAGTACAATTACCAGGTTGACCTTACTAAATATCCAACCGGAAGATTTGAAATAAAAACAATGACCAATCTTGCAGGACCGGGGCCAATCATTACAATAATAAAAGATCTTTATATAGACAATGAGCTAGTAAAACAAAATATTTGTGGGATAATTAAAATAAAAGCTCAGGGCGCTGCCAACGGTGACTGGCCTCCCAATACGCCTCCTGTTAATCCGGTTGAATTAGCCAGACAATACTATACCGACATTATAAGACGTGAGACTAAGTGGCGATATATTGTGATACCAAAATTTACTGCACTAACTGCTACTCAAATTAAGGTTGAAGACGGACAAGCTGCTCCTCCGGCACCTTATAACCCTACGGCCTATACATTTACTTCTCTGGGTACGGTCACTATTAATGGAATTGCTTCAGCAGTTTACGAATCAACCATACCCATTCCCTTTTATGAAATTCCAAAAAAGGAAATTGCAATAAAAAAAATAATCCCACCTGGCACTCCACTAACAATACTTAATAATATAACCAATCCTGCAAAAAATGTGGTGAGTGCTTTAACCACCGATTTTAATACAACAATAATTTATGTAATTGTATAACTAGTAAAAATTAAATAAAAAATTAAAAACTAAACTATGGCAACGTATAAAACTCCAGGGGTATTTGTTGAGGAAATACCAGCATTAGCGGCATCAGTTGCCGGTGTTGAAACAGCAATAACCGGCTTTGTTGGTTATACTGAAAAAGCAGTGTTTGCTGACGGCACCTCGGCAACGATGAAACCTGTGCGTATAACCTCTTTGCTGGAATATCAAACAATATTTGGTGGCCCCAAAGAGGAAACCTTTACTGTTACTTTAACAACGGGTCCTTCAGGTAATAACGTTATAGCCACTGGTCCGACAACCGATAGCGGTGCGTTATCTAAGTATATTCTTTACTACCAATTGCAAATGTTTTTTGCTAATGGAGGTGGTACTTGTTACATTGTTTCCGTTGACAATTATTCTGTCGCTATTAATCAGACAACCCTTTTAAATAACATTATAAAATTTGAACAAATTGATGAAATAACACTTTTATGTGTCCCCGAATCTGTTTGGGGAAATGACACTGAGCGTTTAAATATCAATACTGAAATGCTAAAACAGGCGAATCGTTTACAAGACAGATTTGCCGTTATGGATGTACTACACACGACTGGCAAATCTATATTTCAGGATGCACAAAATTTCAGAAATTTAAATACAGGTGCCGATAATTTAAAATATGGAGCTGCCTATTATCCTGCATTGAAAACTGGTTTATCATATTTTTATCAAGACACAGGCGTTACAATTGTTGACTCACGATCTCCGGTACCTCTTCCTAGCTACCCTTCACCTTACAATAAGCTTAATTTTATTGCTAATGGTAGTACTGTCCCTGCTGTGGCTGCCGGTGGCTCCATACAGGTTACAACTGCGGCCGGTCTTACAAATAACTCAATTACCGTTAATAACATTGTAGTTGCTTCTCCGGCTAATTTCACAGTAGTAACCGGTAACAACAATGCAACCGCGTTAAATCTTTTTAATGCCATTATTGCTATGGTTCCTTCGGTAACAGCCACACTTTCTACTGATACAATTACATTGACTGCTACTATTCCAGGTGCTGCGGGTAATATTACCATAACAACTACAGGGACAGGTGTCGCATTAGCAGGAATGACAGGTGGAGTAAATGCTATCGTAAATGTTCTTCCTGATAAAATATTATATAACGCAATTACCACTGAAATACAGAAATATATCCTAGAGCTGTATCCTTCGGCATCAATGGCAGGTGTTTACGCACGTGTAGATGGAGAAAGGGGAGTATGGAAAGCACCGGCCAATGTTGGCCTGTTTCTTACAAGTGCTCCAACAATTCAGATTACTAATGGAGATCAGGAAAATCTTAACGTAGATTCTACTTCCGGTAAGTCTATCAATGCAATAAGAACCTTCACGGGTCGCGGCACACTTGTTTGGGGCGCACGAACACTTGCCGGTAATGATAACGAATGGCGTTATGTGAATGTTCGAAGATTATTTCTGTATGCCGAAGAATCTATTAAAAAAGCAACCGAGTTTGTTGTTTTTGAAGCAAACGATAAACCAACCTGGGAACGCTTAAAAGGAATGATCGGAGCGTTCCTAACCAACCTTTGGCGTGATGGCGGAATTGTAGGTTCAAAACCCGAAGATGCATTTTTTGTAAATGTAGGATTGGGAACAACCATGACCCCTCAAGATATTCTAGAAGGAAAACTCATTGTTGAAATAGGATTAGCTGCCTCACGTCCGGCTGAATTCATTATTCTACGCTTCATGCACAAACTACAGGAATAATAAAAAATTAAAAAATCACGAATCTAAAAACGATTAAAAAATAAAATTATGGCAGTAAATCCAAAATCACCGGGTGTATACATTGATGAAATCCCCACCTTGCCTGCATCCATTGCTGAGGTTGCAACCGCAATACCGGCCTTTATTGGCTACGTTGAAAAAGCCGAGTCTAATGGTCTACCAATATTATTAAATACCCCGGTAAGGATCACATCATTGCTAGAATATGAAACAACTTTTGGTAAAGGACAATCCCAAGCTTTTAGTATTGGGATAAATGATATCACAACGGTTGCTCCGACACAAAGAACCATTACGGTTACGAAGTTGAGTAACTCTTCCTTCAGGCTTTATTATAATCTACAAATGTATTTTGCCAATGGTGGCGGTCCTTGTTATATTGTGCCAATTGGCTTTTATGACTCTCCGTCAGGTATTTCAACACCCGATTTTATTACGGGACTTGCGGCAATTTCAAAAGTAGATGAGCCAACATTATTACTTACACCCGATGCACTTGCATTAACCCCTGTTGCAAATATTAAAACCGTTTACGATACTGCCCTTGCTCAATGTCAGAAATTAAAAGACCGATTTGTTATAATGGATCTTACTCAATCAGGAACAATTGCAACTGATGCGAGTAATTTCAGAACTAGTTTAACCGGACCTGACAACTTAAAATACGGTGCAGCCTATTATCCTGATCTTAATTCAAGTCTCAACTATTTCATTGATTTAAATCAAGTTTTTATTACCAGTCATACAACCGGTGTGATTCCGGTTCCTATAACAGACTCGGTAGTTGTCATTGACTTTGTAACGCCTGTTAATCAAGCCGTAATTACTGCAAAAAGAGCCCTCGCGGTAGCAAAAATGGCCGCACTTACTTTAACTCAATCGGACGCAACACTGGCAGCATCGTTAGCTGCTAATGCTAAAACTGCGGCTGCTAATGCTGAAACAAAAGGCGCTCTTATTCCGGTTCTCCTAACGCAATTTATTCCTGCAAAAGCAGCCTCGGTACTTGCAAATACCCAGGCTACAGCCGTTGTTTCGGCAGCTAATGCCTTTGCAGCACCTTCAGGACAAACAGCAGCAAATGCCGCTGCGCTGATAACCGCTATTGATAATTTAATAAATAAAACCACCACCACTTTAACATTAATGAATATAGGATTATCCAGTCCTCTAACATTGTTCATTGCAGGAAGCCTTGCTTATTTACAAATAAATAATCCTGCTGTTTATTCAAACATTATTGCACAAATCAATTCATATTTTGTAACCATTAATCCATCAGGTGCAATGGCCGGTATTTATGCGCGCGTGGATGCCGAACGTGGTGTTTGGAAAGCACCGGCAAACGTTGGTGTACGCAATATTATTGGGCCTTCTATCAATATTACAACCTCTGAACAAGATGGTTTAAACATTGATGCAACCAGTGGAAAATCAATTAACGCCTTACGCGCATTCACCGGCAAAGGAACGCTTGTTTGGGGTGCGCGTACTCTTGCGGGCAATGACAACGAGTGGCGATATATAAACGTTCGCAGGTTATTCAACTTTGTTGAAGAATCAATTGCCGAAGCAACCGAGTTCGTAGTATTTGAACCAAACGATGCCAATACATGGCAACGTATGAATGGTATGATTACAGCCTTTCTTACAACCGTATGGCGTAACGGTGCGCTCGCAGGTGCTACACCTAAAGACGCATTTTTTGTGCGCGTTGGTTTAGGTACCACCATGACCGCACAGGATATTCTTGAAGGGCGAATGATCATTGAAATTGGTTTGGCCGCTGTGCGTCCTGCCGAATTCATTATTCTTAAATTCATGCATAAACTACAGGAATCATAATAAAAAACAAAAAAGCAAATCAGTAATAACAACGTATAAAACTTAAAAATTATGGCAAATTATCCATTACCGGTATTTCACTTCACAGTTGAATGGGGAGGAAATCGTGTAGGCTTTACCGAAGTTTCAGGCCTTGACCAGGAAACACAACCCATTGAATACCGTGAAGGCTCATACCCCGATTATTTCGTTACCAAAATGCCCGGTATGCAAAAATTCGGACAGATTTCAATGAAACGCGGTGTACTGAAAGGCGATAACGATTTTGCTACATGGTTTACCACAGTTAATCTTAACCAGATCGAAAGACGTGACCTTACGGTAAGTTTGTTAAATGAAAACCACGAGCCTGTAATGGTGTGGACCTTATTCAACGCTTGGCCATGCAAATTAACAGGAATTTCATTGAACGCAACGGGTAATGAAGTAGCTGTTGAAGCCATTGATGTGTGTTTTGAAAAATTAACAACGCAGGTTTTAGCATAAGTACTAAGTACGTTAGTTAAGCGACATGGCAACATTTTATCCACCGGTTGGGTTCCATTTCAGGGTCGATTTTGACGGTATACCTACCGGCAAAGACATCGGCTTCCAGAGTGTATCGGGCATTAATGCCACGGTACCCAATTCTGAAAGCCATCCTGAAGGAGGAGAAAACCGTTTTGTGCACCGACTGCCTACTGTTGCAACTTATGATAATCTTGTGCTTAAAAGAGGAATGCTTGTCGATTCAAAACTCATTGAATGGTTTCGTGATGCTATTGAACGGTTTAAATTCAAACCGCGCAATATAAGAGTCACATTACTCAATGAAAATCATGAGCCACTACAAGCCTGGAATTTTATAAACGCTTGGCCAACCAAATGGAATATTGATGGGTTTGATGCGCAAAACAACGGAATTGTTGTTGACAACATTGAATTCTCTTATCAATATTTTGTACGCGAACAAACATCAACCACATAAGTTATTTTTATGCCAATAGAAGTAAAAGAAATAATTATACAGGCTTTGATCGGAAGCAGTGGCGTTTTTAAAAAAAAAACCACGAAAGACATAGAGAAAAAAAAACGCACTCAACTTGATGTGGTTGACATAGTTTCAAAAATAATGAAAGACCAAAAAGAAAGATAAAATGGCATTATTAGGCGGTAAATTAGGTAAACTCACGTTTATATTTTATCCAGACCCGAAACTTCCGGGTGTGGGCATACCTTATACTGTACAATATAATCCTACAACACTTAACGTTAATCATACTGTTGCGTTTGATGAAACTATTATTTCTCCGAAAGGAGCAATACCAAAATTTTTAAATGTAAATCCACGAAGCATCAGCATGGAGCTGCTCTTTGACGGAACAGGCGCTTCGCCTTCTTCGCTGGAATCCATTTCATCACTGGCAGCCGAAGCGGGAATTCCAACATTGGGTGATATTAAGCGTGTTGATGTTCAAGTAAACCTTTTTCTAAAACTTGCTTATCAAATATCGTTTGAAGAACACGAGGCACTTTATATCATGATGGTTTGGGGAACTTTTGTGATGACCTGTCGGCTTGAAAGTGCTTCAGTAAACTATACAATGTTTGACAGTGATGGTTCGCCTTTAAGAGCAAAAGTGTCTATCTC
>JAYUZA010000038.1:0-7886 GCA_043752145.1 Flavobacteriales bacterium | reverse complement strand
TTGTATTTCAGGTTCTGGACAAAATTTTTAAAAGACATTGGAAAAATAAATATTGAAGAACCTGCAAAAAAACTGATTAATCAGGGTATGATCGGGGGAATTTCAGAGAAAATTTATGTGTCTAGAAACCGCTCAAATCTTGTGATTTTATATGATATTAATAATGATGAGAGACGTATTCAAGTTCCAGTATCTGACCAAGCAGTGCAAGTATTTTATAGTGCGGATATTTATCAAAAAATAATTCAAGGTTCTGAACGTGATTTTCATTCATCAATTAATATTCCTATTCAATTAGTACACAATGGCGTTCCTAATCTCGACCTACTTGTAAATAATCGAAAAGAATTTGCTGAAGCCGTGTTTATTTTAAATAACGGAACGGTGTATTGTAATGGAAAAGTTGCGGAATATAAAATTGACGGACATCTTTCAAATACATGGAGAAAAGCTACAGAAGAGGATTTCAATCATTTCAAAACCTTTAATGAGGTTGAAAAAATGTCCAAGTCGAAATTTAATGTTGTTACTCCAGATAGAGACCCAGAAACTGGTCAAGATGGAATTGTAGAAAAATTTGGTGCAGATTCTTTAAGACTTTATGAAATGTTCTTAGGTCCTTTAACAGAACATAAACCTTGGGATAGTAAAGGTATTGAAGGCGTTTCGCGCTTTTTGAAGAAGCTTTGGAGGTTGTTTTATAATCAGGATGGATTAATTGTAACAGACGAGCTTCCTTCAAGAGAAGATTTTAAAGTGATTAACAAATGCATGAAAAGGGTAACTGAAGATATTGAAAGGTACTCTTTCAATACGGTTGTTTCGACACTTATGATTTGTGTTAATGAGCTTTCTGATCTCAAGTGCAATAAGAAAGAAATCTTGAAGGATTTAATCGTACTGCTTTCTCCATATGCTCCTCACATAGCTGAAGAATTATGGAGTGCGTTAGGAAATGCTGACGGTGTATCACAACAGGAATGGCCAAATTATAATGAGTCATGGCTTGTTGAAAGTACATTCGACTACCCTATTTCGTTCAATGGTAAAACACGTTTCAACATTGAAATGTCGTTGACATTGGGTCCGCCCGAAATTGAAAAACTGGTAATGGCCCATGCCGATACGCATAAGTATTTAGAGGGAAAAACGCCTAAGAAAGTCATTATTGTGCCTAGGAAGATCGTGAATATTGTTGTTTAGTTTCTCGCTACTTTATTTCACGCGGAGGCGCAGAGGCGCAGTTTTAACCTACTTAAGCTAAATGCTTTTCTTATGTGTTCTAAAGTGTCTTAAGTGTTTAAAAAACAGCAAAGCTCATGACGAAAACGATCAAAAAAATACCCTTTGATTTTATATTGGACGAATTATTCGCTTTAGATCCAATTGTAAAACCCATGTTTGGTTGTCATGCTATTTATATTGGCGAAAAAATAATGATGATCATGCGCGATAAAATTGATCATGAAGATGCCAATGGTGTTTGGATCGCTACTTTGTACGAGCATCATCCAAGTTTGAAAAAAGAATTTCCGGAATTAATTTCGGTCGCTATTTTAACGGTGCCGGGTCGGGAGACCGAATGGCAAATGATCCATAAAGAAGATGATAATTTTGAATCTTACGTTTTAAAAATTTGCAGTCATATTAAAAAAGGCGACCCAAGGTTTGGGAAAGTTCCCAAAACGAAGAAGAAAAAAAAGAAATAACCAATTTTGAAAATCCCAATCGGGTAGTGGTCAGCCCCTCCAACTGCAAACAGGTTTTGATAAAAGTAAATTAATAATCGATCACCGGTCTTAACCTGCCTTCATGATTCATATAAAGCTAATTTAATTTCTGCCTTTTTAGGGGTGTTGGCAAGTTTTTTGGTCTTACAGGTACAATAAGACGACCTTTACAAAAATATGAAGTTATGAAAACCACATTATACACATTAGTTCTATCAACATTGTTGTTTAGCGCAAGTTCTCAGGACAATGATAAAAATTTCCGATTTGGTCTGAAAATGACACCTTCATTCAATTGGTTAAAGATTGACGACACCAAAACATTTGCAAAAAATGGCATGGCTATGAAATTTGGTTACGGTTTAATTACCGAATTTCACCTGGCGGGCAGCGCCTGGTTTTCTACAGGTTTGCAGGTTGATTATGATGGTGGAAAAATAAAAACAACTTCAACCGATCCTTTTGTGGACAATACCAGCGGTAAAATATTCTTTCAATATGATGCTAACAATGGTCTGGCTGAATACGACAATACTGCAACCGGTTATAAATCGTATTGGCTTCGTGAACGTACTTATAGAACCACGTATGTAACACTACCCATTCAATTACGCATGCGCACGAAGGAAATAGGCACAATGACTTATTTTGGAAATTTTGGCATCAATGCATCATTTCATTTGAAAACCAGAGTTACCGATGTGGCCCATCAGACTAACAGCGGTAGTGGTTTAGGTTACCAAGCTGCTTCTGAAGAAATCGAAAACGTGATTAGCGATGATATGAATCCAATCAGGTTTGGGCTTGTATTGGGTGGCGGTGCTGAAATGAATCTTTCAGGAAGTACTTCGCTTCTGTTTGGCCTTAACTTTTTTCAGGGTTTTACCAATACCGCAAAAAAAGAATCAAAGTATTTACTTGATGGTGAAAAAACGACCGATGCCTCCACATCAACCTATACACCTGTTGCGCAACAACAAAAGTTTTTGAATAATAATATCACAATTACTATTGGGGTGTTGTTCTAAATTAATAGTCACTGATCCTAGTACTAACGCTCTGAGTATTTGCTCTTAGATTCAAAAAGAGTCTCAGATCCAAAAGCTCGGTAAACAGATAGAAATACAAAACGGATTTAAACATCCGTGCCTGCCTGATTTCCGTCCCTTTTGTTAGGATATTAACAGATTATGAACAAAAAACAACTTTGTTATCAGCTATTTAAGAAAAAAAGGCGCGGAAATTAGTTGGGACCTGCCGAAACAACTAAATCGATTAATTTATTGATAACGAGGGCTTTATTTTGAAGTGCAAGCGCTACCTACTTGAAGCAACAAAAATTTCGTCATAAAAAAAGTCCAATTCACCTAATTCATAACCTTAAATAGAAACCTTTGCCTTAAATTAGGTGTTAAACACAGCCTAAAGACTTACAAAACTTATGAATAGATTTTTACTTTTTCTCTTAGGTACTACACTTAGCTTACCCTCATTTTCACAAACCGGCCCAAACGATCCCGATATTGGGACTAACGTTACGGGCGTTGGTACAATAGCTTGGATAACGCCTGCGTTTTGTATAGCTTCCGACAATTCAAGGGTAACTGCTGCTCCAAATGGTATCACCAATTATTTACAAGCCACAGATTTCGATTTTGCTATTTCATCACCTTCAACCATTGACGGTATAGTGGTTGGCATTGAAAAAAGTACGAATTTACCTACGAGTGTTGCGCTTCTTGACAATTGGTCAACAGGTTTAACAAAAGCTATTTCGGCAGGGAACAATAGAATTCTAATTGTTACTTATGGACAAGAGAATGGTACGGGAACGCGTGATATAACCGCCATGACCTATGGCGGACAAGCAATGACACAACTTTCACAGAATGTACTGCCGGGTGGTGCTACATTTAACGATCGTATTGAAGTTTGGTATTTATTAAATACGGGAATTGCAGCTGCAGCAAGTACGACCATTGTACCCACCTATGCAGGAGGAATTGTCTCAACCGAATTTTGCGAAGTTTTTTCAAGCGCAACCTTTTCGAATGTTGATCAATTAGATCCGATACCAAGTTCAACTGTGTCGGGTTTCAATGGCGCAACCGATCCGCATCAATTAGGTTCAGCACTTACAACATTCATCGGAAGTATGTCCATTAACGCAGTTGTTTGCGGAAATAATACTACCGCTGCCAGCGTTGCCGGAGCTACAACTGCTTATACAATAGATTTGACCTATACTGAAGGTAGCGATGTTTATTTTAGTACGGTAGCCCCTGCTGCCGGTAATGCAACAGGAGCTTGTATGCAAACAGCACATTTGGCACATGCCGCTGCAGGAACAATACAACCAACGTGCGATTTCAGAGGAACGGTAAACCGTCACGTAATGGTAGGATTTGTCTTACAACGCGCGCGCGAATTAGACAATGAAGTTAGGATTATAAAAGGCGGAGCTATCATCGGAACTAACTTTGCGGCTACAGGTACCGCCTGGCTAACTGCCGATGCATATACGAACTATGGAACCGCAACCGAATTATGGGGAACAACGTGGACAATTACCGATATAAATGCTACTAATTTTGGCGCAGCAATTTCAACCCGTGTTACCAACGGAACAGCACGTGTTGATCATATTCGTATAACTGTATACAGCACTAGTACATTACCAATTGAATTACTTGATTTTACAGCCAAGGCTGCCGAATCGCATGTTGATCTTAATTGGGTAACTGCTACAGAAACTAACAACAGTCATTTTCTCATCCAGCGAAGTCACGATGGAACTACATTTGAAGACGTAGGACAATTGCCCGGTGCCGGTAATTCATCAAGCACTTTATTTTATGAAACGAAAGATCTTAATCCGTTACAGGGCACTTCGTATTATCGCTTAAAGCAAGTTGATTTTGATGGTGCTTTTGAATATTCTCCTTTAAGGGTTGTAACGTTTAATAGCAATGATCTGTTGATATTTCCTAATCCAACTACTGACGGAAATATTACGATCTATAACGACAATGTTGAGATCAACAGTATAGCCGTTTACTCGAGTGATCTGAAACTGGTAAAATCATGCACGTTGATCGATGGTGTAAATCCTATCGTGAACATTGAAGATCTTGCCGATGGAGCATACTTTTTACTTGTGAAAACAGCGCAAAAATCGCAGGTGATCAAAGTATTGAAAACATCAGGTTTGAAGTAATTAGCGAATTAAATTCTAACCCCTATTACACAAACATCATCCAATTGCTCGTATCCGCCTTTCCATTCCTCAAATACTGCATCTAACATTTGTTTTTGTTCGTTCAAACTATGTTTGTTTATTTCCATAAACTTTTCTTTCAACTTACTATACTTGAATTTTTTTCCGCTTGGTCCACCAAACTGATCAGCAAAACCATCGGTAAATAAATAAAACAAATCGCCTTTTTGTAACTGAAAGACATGATTGGTAAAAGGCTTTGGTTGTAGCGAATATCCGATGGGTTGTTTATCGGCTTTTGTCTCAATTAAATCAAAAACCGTTTGTTGTTTATTGTTTGTTGTTAGGTTCCCGTTTTCTGATTTTTGATCTATGATCTCTGATTTTTCCTGTTTCATTTTTAAAATCCAAAGTGGATTGTTGGCTCCCGCCCATTGCATTTCATTTGTCTTTAAATTTAACCGCATCAATGAAATATCCATTCCGTCCTTGCTTTCGCCTTCTTTTCCCGTTTGTGAAAGTTCCTGAATAAAACGTGCACGCAGTTTATTTAAAATATCAGCAGGACTTAACAGATCAATTGTGGCATTTATCTCGTTTAAAAAAGCAACTCCTAACATTGTTAAAAATGCACCCGGCACACCATGTCCGGTACAATCTGCCGCTGCCAGGTATAAGTGTTCCTGTTTTTCGCTGGCCCAATAAAAATCACCTGCAACAATATCTTTAGGCTTAAAATAAATAAAATGTTGTGGTAAGTGTGTTGAAATATGCGTTTGCTCTTTAAGCAATGCCAATTGGATTCGCTTCGCGTAATTTATACTGTCGGTAATATCCTTGTTCTTTTCCTCGACAAATTTCTTTTGTTCTTCAATTAAAAGGTTTTTCTCCTCCAAAACAAGATTCGCTTTCTTTTTTTGTCGATACGTTCGCAACATAAAAAACAGTAAGATCATGACCAACAACAATCCACCAATGGCAGCATAAACAATAATATTTCTTCGGTTCAAACCTGCTGTATACTCAGCATTTTTTTTCTGATCGGCCAGTTCCTGTTCCCGCGCTTTTCGCTCAATTTCATAACTGAACTGAACTTCGTTTACACGTTTTGAATTTTCAAATTGATTTAAGGAATCACTATACGTATAATATTTTTTAGCAAATTCATACGCTTTTGGTTTATTGTTCTTATGCTCATATAACAATGATAATTCCCTGTAATAATTACAAAGTAACTCACTTAGTCCCATTTTTTCAGCATATACCAGGCCAACATGCAGGTTTTCACCCATTTTTTCAAAATTCTTTTGTTTGAAATAAATGCCCGAAATTTTTAAATAGTTTTGTGATATAAGCGGCAAGTCGGCCAACTCAATACTAACCGGCAACGAAGAATTATAATACACTAAGGCCGAATCGTACAGGCCCTGATCGTTGAATACATGCCCCATGTTTTGGAGCGTATTGCTAATTCCCCTCTTATATCCAATGATTTTAGAGAGGGTATATGATTTCCGGAACCAAACATAAGCTGAGTCATAGGTACGGTGCTTATAGTGAGAGAATCCTTTGTTGTTGTAGATATTCGTTTCACCTTCTTTATCGCCAATTCGCTTCTTTATAACTAATGATTTATTAAGATAAATGATGGATTGACTGTGATTTAATTGCATTACATAAATATTGGCCAGCGCCAGATAGGAAGCAGATAACAAATAATCATTTTTTTCTTTCTCGCAAATTTTTATGGCCTTTACCGCATGATCCAGTGAATTTGTAAAATCATCAATGAGAAAATATGCCTTAGCCAATTCATAACTTGCTTTTGCAATACCCATTTGATACTTGATTTTTTTAGATTCGTTAAGCGCACTATAGGCTACGCGAATACTTTCTTGTGTATCATTATAACGAATTTCGAAAGCCTTTTTTGTTAACGAATGGATACGCGCAGTATCTTTTTGGTAATTGCCGCCTTTTTGCGAGAACAAAGTCAGCGCACAAAACGCAAAAGTAAAGATCATTAATGCTGCTTTTGTTGCGAACGCCTTCATTCAGTAAATATAATGCTTAAAAAGCAGGTTTATATAGGGTAAATACCGTATTTAACAATAGGCACATGCTAAACCCTTATCCCGATCACGCAAACATCGTCAATCTGCTCAAGCACGCCACGCCACGCCTCAAACTCGGTATTCAGTATTTCATGTTGGTCCACCATTGGTTTTGTATGGATCTGTTGCAGCAAATGCATCAATGTTTTGTACTTGAATTTTTTTCCTCCGGGGCCACCAAACTGATCGGCATAACCGTCCGAGAATAAATAAATGCAATCGCCTTGTTCCAATTGAATATCATGACAGGTAAAATCCTTTCGGTAATCAAATTTTCCAATGGGTTGTTTGTCGGCTTTAAATTCTTCCACTTCCAGTGTCTCGTGTTTTACGATCCACAACGGATTATGCGCACCCGCGAATTTTATTTTACGCGTTTTTAAATTTACACTGCATAAAGTGATATCCATTCCGTCCTTCACCTCATGGTCGCCTGACTCAAATGTTTCAATAACCATATCACATAACTTATCCAGGATATGTGCAGGATCCTTTAATTTAAATTCCTTTACGCAACGATCCAAACTATTTGCACCAACTACACTTACCATAGCGCCAGGCACACCATGACCGGTGCAATCCACCGCTGCAATTAAAACGTTTTCACCTTGTTCGTGCATCCAGTAAAAATCCCCACTAACAATATCTTTTGGTTTAAATAGAACAAAACTATCGGGTAAGGCCGCTTTTACTTTTGAGGTAGTTGGTAAAATAGCACGTTGTAAACGTAAAGCATAATTTATGGAGTCAACAATTTCTTTGTTTTTCTCCTCAACCATTTCCTTTTGGTGATTGAGGTCAACCGTACGTTCCAAAACTTTTTGC
>JAYUZA010000037.1:0-7892 GCA_043752145.1 Flavobacteriales bacterium | reverse complement strand
TGCCGATGAAGATTTTCGCCTAATCTATACCGTAAATGTTGAAGGTACGTTTACCGTTCCCGATCTAAAAGATTTTAAATTATTGTCGGGTCCGGCTCAAAGTTCAAGGTCACAAATGACTTATGTAAACGGGCAAATGAAAAATAGTTTTACTATTTCATATTACTTAACCGTACGCCCGAAAAAGGAAGGTGAGTTTACAATACCACCCGCCAGCATTTCGTATGGCGGAAAAACATTCAAAAGCAATACAGTAAAATTAACGGTTACCGCAGCAAGTGGCAATGGTCAGGTTGATAATTCAAATCAACAAAATAATTCAAATACAAAGGCGAATAATAATAAATTCATGTTTTGTACCATTAGCACGAATAAATCAACGGTGTATAAAGGTGAGCCTGTTTTGGTGACGTATAAATTATATTCACGATCGCAGTACATAACTGATTATGAAATTAATCTTGGAACTCAAAAAGATGTCTGGTCACAGGAACTCTCAAACAACAAACAACCATGGCCAACCTATAATGAAAGCGTAAACGGACTTCAATACATCGTATTTACCATTCGAAAAGAGATTGCCTTGCCGCAACGATCAGGTAAATTAAAACTGGAACCATTCGACATGATGGCCGTTGCACGTGTTAGTATGTTCGAATCCTCGCGTTTTGATCTTGTAAGCAATTCGCCAACCATAGAGGTTTTGGAAACTCCTGCAAATGCGCCCGCAGGATTTAACAATGCGGTGGGAAAATATTCCATAGAAGCGTCAATTAACAAAGAAGTAGTAAATGTAAACGATGGCGTAGACCTGAATCTGAAAATTAAATGCACCAATGGTAATATTAAACTAATTGAACCTGCTAAATTTGAATTTCCCAGCGATTTTGAAGTGTATGATCCCGAAGTAAATGATAGGACTTCTGTCAATGCAGGTGGAATGTCAGGAACAAAGGAATACAAGTACCTTGTTATTCCCCGTCACAGTGGCAATTTCACAATTGATCCCATTGAGTTTTCGTATTTCGACCTTGAAACAAAACAGTATGTTTCATTAAGCACTTCTCCGTTTAAAATAAAAGTGAACAAGTCGGCCGATGAAGAAGAGCAGGGTGGAGTACTTTCAAATTCAAAAGACGATGTGAAGATATTGGATAAAGAAATTCATTACCTGAAATCGGATGCCGGTTCTGTAGAAAAGGATTTCGCGTATTTTACAGGGAGCACACTTTATTATTCAATTATTTCAATGCCACCTATTTTATTGTTTTTACTTGTATTCTTGCAAAAGCGTAAGGTCAAAAATTTTGATGTTAATCAAGATAAAGAAAAGAAAGCGACTAAAATTGTGGCTAAGCAATTGTTGCGCGTTCAGGAGCTATTAAAACAAAAGAATACAGATGAGTTTTATACCGAATTGCTGAAAGGGATACAGAATTATTATTGCGATAAATTCTCTTTGCAAACGGTCGATTTTCATCGCCAAAAGATCAATGAGATATTAATGTCAAAGGGCGTAACAGAAAGTACTGCTGTTCGGTTTTTAAAACTTGTGGAAAATTGTGAGCTTGCTCGTTATGCACCAATGACAGTTGGAAACGAAAACGCCAACTTTGAAGAAGCAAGTCAGGTTATTAACCAAATTGAACAGGAACTTAAAGTATGAAACCGTACTCGGTTCATGAAAAGGAATAAAAGGCAAATTATGTTGAATAAAAAATTAACGCTTTTCATAGTATCGTTATTCTTGGTGTTTGTAGCGCAGGCGCAAAAGCCGGAGGAAATTTTTGCTACAGCCGAAAGGTTTTATAAAGCCAATAATTTTGATAAGGCTTTAGCAGAATATGAAAAATTAAGCAAAAAGGGATTTTCCGGAAAAGATTTGTTTTACAATATGGGGAATTGCTATTTTAAATTGAATGAATTGGGTTTGGCAATTACCTATTATGAAAAAGCCGCAAAATTTGATCCGGCCGATAAAGATATTGTTGCAAATCTTCGTCTGGCAAACTCAAAAACCGAAGACAAAATAAATAACGAACAAAAAGGCTTAAGCGGATGGTTCAATCGCCTTACACATGTTATGGCACCTGATGAATGGACCAAGTACGGTGTTCTTTTATGGTTGTTTGCATTTGCTACTTTTTTCCTCGTAAGACTGAAAGTCATCAAACGGGGTTTTGAATTTGCATCGTGGACAGCAATACTTTTCGCGGTTTGTTTTTTTGTGCTTGGCTTTGTTCATTACAGAAGTATGAGTGCTGAAAGTAAAGCGGTGGTTATTGAATCAATGGTACAGGTAAAATCCAGTCCGTCTGAAAATTCGAAAAATTTATACATTTTGCATGAAGGCGCTAAAGTTAACCTTCATCAGGTACGTAGTTCATGGTACGAGATCTCTATCGATAATGATAATTATGGTTGGGTGAAGAAGTCCGAAGCCGAAATTATATAAGTCTCTCCTCAAAGATTTTCAACGTATTTCGTTTTTCCTTACCTTTCATGTGAAATTTAAGGTATGCTTAAAATTAAACTGTTTTTAATTAAGTTTTTTCACCGCAATCGATTAATTCGCTGGGGTATATTTTTCGCTGTATTGATTCTCCTTTTTTTATTTCGCGCCCCTGTTCTAAGAGGTATTGGTTTTTGGCTGATCAATGAAGATAAGCTCGAAAAAGCCGATGCAATAGTTCTTTTAGGGGGAAATTCTTTTGAGCGTGCCCCCATGGTTAAAAGGATCTTTAATTCAAAACACGCATCAAGCATTTATTGTACGGGTAATTATGTTTCACCACAATTAAAATCGTTGGGATTTAATATTACTGAAGCGGAAAACTCAAAACGTTACCTTGTTAAGATTGGAGTGCCTGATTCCTGCGTAAAGGCAATAAATGCAGCGACCAGTACTTTGGAAGAAGCCCACATCCTGAAGAAAATAGCCGCAAAAAATAAATTCAAAAAACTGATTGTGGTAACCTCCATGTTTCATACAGGAAGAGTAAATAAGTATTTTAACAGAGTATTTAAAGACTCAAAAACCAAATTGATCGTTCGCGGAGCTTATCCGTTAAATTACTCTATTAACAAATGGTGGCATTCAGAAGAAGGATTACTCTTTGTAAATAATGAATACGTAAAATCGTTTTATTATTGGTGGAATTATTAGTTGTATTCACGAACCAAAAACTAATGTAGGGTGTAAGTCATTGTTAAATCTCTATTTCCACTTTGCGAATGACAACTTATACAACTTGTTCCACCTTGACCAATGCTCACCACAACGTTTCCATTTGGTTTGTACTCGCCCCAGTACCATGTAGATTGGAATTTATACATAACCGCCAGAAGCGAAATAGTTGGAGTTCCTATTTGTTTTACGATCAAAGAAGAATCCGAAAAAATTGCACCAACTGGCAGCTCATCACCAGCGTCAAGCACTGTGGCGGCCTTGTCATTTACCCATAAGGTAAAATTTCCATGCGGACTATTTCCCAAAGGCGAAATAACCAATCCGCTCATATAATAATTGTGTTGATCGGGAGCTGTTGTTAAACTAAAAATATTAGCATCCGATAAAAAAGGAATTGCTGCCTTTTCTTTAGCACATTGGCTAAGCAGTAAAAACAATGAAATAAAGATCAGAGTATAAATAGTTTTCATAGGGAATTAGTGTTTCCATTGATGGTTCCGTGAATAAAACCCTTCAGCTTTTTATTCAAATACGGATTATTAAACGCTCTTGAAACTTGTTCCTTTGAAGTAAGCGTTGTTTCTTTGTTTGGATTATACAAAACCAGGTCGGCCGGTGTATTTACGTTTATGGTATTTGGCGATATATTAAATGTTTTACGGGAACGGAAAGACATGATTTCAATGATCTTTTCCAACCCAAGGTCGTCTCCTGCAATTGTATTGAATGCCGCGAAACACGTTTCTATTCCTGCAGCTCCATATTCAGCCAGATCAAATTCCATTTTTTTGGCCTCTACATCTTGAGGCGTATGATCGCTGGTTATAGTATCAACAATTCCTTCCTTCAGGCCTTTGATGAGTGCTTTTACATCTTCCTTACTTCTTAAAGGGGGTTGAATTTTAAAGTTTGTATCAAAATTATGCAGATCCGAATCGGTAAAGAATAAATGATGAACACTGCACTGTGCCGTGATCTTTATTCCTGCGGCTTTTGCTTTTTTAATTTCCTCAACACCTTTTTTGGTCGATACATTGGTAACATGCACATGCGCATCGTGGTATTGTGCAATATGTGTATCCCGTATTATTCCCAACTCTTCGGCCATGGCCGGAATTCCTTTCAATCCAAGTTTTATGTTTTCCAACCCTTCGTGCATAAGTCCGCCACTCGTTAGGTCCTTGTCGTCAGGATAAGATAATATAGTTCCTGTAAATGTTTTTGAATAAGCCAGTGCACGCGATAACATTCCTGTATTTAATTGTTGTTTTCCGTCAAAAAAGTATTTTGCTCCCGACTGATGCATGTCAAATAATTCAGCCAGCTCTTTCCCCTCATTTTTGGCAGTTACACATCCAACAGGCAATAATTCAACCGCAGTTCCTGTGCCTTGTTGTTTTATGTACTCAACACGCGTTTTTTCGGTAACGGGTGGGTGGGTGATGCCTAAAACACCAACTTTGGTATAACCACCCTTTGAGGCAGCTTTTATTCCCGATTTAATATCTTCCTTGTGTTCTTCTCCCGGATCGCAAAAATTTACGGTTGGATCAAAAAAACCGGGTGAAACGTGCAATCCTTCATGTGTAATTATTTTTGCATCCTTATCACTTATATTCTCACCTATCTTTTGTATAACACCATTTTCAATAAGTATGTCAGCCGTTTTATTATTCCATGACGACAGGCTGTCAATTATCTTTGCTTGCTTGATGAGTATTTTTTGCATAACGATCAGGTTTTCCAGAATTTTAGTAGTAACGATTCGGTAAATAAAAATAGCAAGGCTATCCATATACAGGATGTCCAGTATTTCTTTGTATTGTCAATGGCCGATAATTCTATTTTACTTTCATCAATTGGGCGGTCGTATACTTTAAAATCCGAAAACCCTGCTTCTTTCAACATCGATTTTAATTCACTGTCGCTAAAATATTCAAGGGTCGATTCGGTTCGTGGATAGTTCAATGATGTTCCGCTTATTGGTTTTCCATCAAGCACTAAATTGTAATTACCCGAAACTTTCAGGTTGTCATTAAAAAATATAGAAATATTGTTTCCTTCATTCTTAAATTCGGGAATTACATTTTCTTTTGAATCGACTAAATTAAGTGAGAACACATGGTCGGCAGATATATTCGTGGGTTTAATTTCAAAGCCCGCATCGACTCCAAAAACATTGTACGGTTTGTTTGACGATAAACTTAATTCGGCCATACGCAACATGATCGGTACAAATAAGGCGTGTTGCCCAAGGTTACCGGCTTGTTCATTGGTACTTGTTACCATTTGATAGACTTTTCCTTTTTTATATTTAGTAACACTTATCAGGTCGCTTCCATTCTTTAATTTTAAAACGGTATTGGTTAAACTTTTTGTTCCTGCAGTTGTTGAATAATGTTTACGAACAAGTGGTACGTCCATTTGAACCGGTCGCTTTTCAAATATGCCACTAAAGAAAGGGTCATCAAAATCGGGTTTTTCCGATACCGTTCGGTTGGTGTCAATACTCAAAAGTAAGGGCAATCCCATCTGTTCATTAAAAGCATTGTAACTGGCAAGATTAATTTTTAATGCAGGGATCACACAAACACTTCCTCCTGATGCCACAAATTTTTCAAGTTCCTGTATTAAGCCTGACGAAATCTCTTCCATCTGATTCAATACGATCAATTGCTGTTGTTTCAATACCGAAAAATCAATATTGTGTTTGGTAAAGCTCAGAAACTTGTAATATCCATCGTTGGTAAACACACTTTTAATATCGTAATTCGAAGTGTCCTGAGCCCTTGCAAATGAATTTATACTTGCAACCTGTAAAAAGGGTTCTATTTTATAAGTAAAATAAAAATGATCATCAAACACCACCTGCTTATCGTTTAAACTTAATTTCCCTTGAATAATTCCCGCTTCATTATTGGTATAACTAAAACTACTGTCAACACTGGCTCCGGGTGGTACTGTAATTGTTGCCACCGATTTTTGTCTTGAATTCAAAAACAATTGCATAGTCACGGTTTCCTGATTTTCTTTATTGTGGTTTTTTAACCTAAAATAAAAATCCTCATTTGAATTTAATGCATGTAAAGGTGTATTGAACCAAACCGAGTCGATACTTATATTACTTTGCGATTGTGATTTTAAAGGTATTAAGGTTAACGCTCTTTTTGTAGCGGCACCTGCATAATTAAATGAGTTCTTTTGAAAATCGCTGATATGAATTAGCTTAATACTGTTACTGCCGGTTGCGGTCCTTAATAACTCATCTTGTCGCGATAATACTTTTGCAATATTCCTGCTCACAGGATAAACTTCAATTTTCTCAACTTGTTCCAAGGCTTCTTCTACACTGAATAGTCGTTGCGATACAGGCGAAAATTCATTGGTCAAAATTTGAAAACGTGTACTTTGTGAACTGCTTTTAATTATTTCTGTCGCTTTTTGTTTTCCTATTTCCAACAACGGACCGTTTTTTCCCAGTGCTTGTGTGCTGAACGAATTGTCAATATATATACTTACGATCTTATTAGGCGATGCCGATTGAATACTGCCGCTAAAAGGTTGTGCAAAAGCAAAAACAACAAAAGCGAACACCATTAACCTACATAATAAAACCAGTAAATGTTTTAATTGCGATTGACGTTTTGTTTTTTCCTTTACCTCTTTTAAAAACCGGATATCAGGAAAATAAAGCCGCTTGTATTTTTTAAAATTAAATAAATGAATGACGATTGGTATGGCCAGTAAGGCGAGTGCACTTAGAAATGCAGGATAGACAAAGCTCATTAAAACACAAATTTAATGCTTTAAACCGGATTTCCTTTCCTGAATTTGGGTCGAATTCGGTCAATTCGTCATAATGTATTGAAATTCAAAGTAATAATGACATATTTGAAAACGAAATTATAGAAATTTTGTCATTATTTAACCATTGGAACATAAGTTGAAGGATGTTATGCGTGATCACAAGCAAACAATGAAAACTAAAAGAGTAATAAAACGCCTGGAAAAAAGCAGAAAAAAAGCGCAATACCTGGCACAAAAAGTCACTACCGATGTGATAGTGCCTATAGCCAACCTGCTCGCATCTTAGCAACAAAAGAACAACAAATTAAAAAAAAGTTAAACATTAAAAAACAACATTATGAAAACAATAGTTAAAAACAACAACTGCGATCCGGCTAATCGTTTATGGTTCGATGATTTATTCACACGTGAAGTAGATCGATTCTTCTCGCACAACAAAACTAGTGAGACTTCAGTATCGCCTAGTGCCAATATTTGGGAAGACGATAAAACCCTTCACCTTGAACTTGCTTTACCGGCAATAAAAAAGGAGAATGTGAAAATTAAACTGGAGAACAACGTGCTTAACATTTCGGCCGAACATACGGTAGAAAATGATAGCGAAAAAAAGAATTTCATTCGCAAGGAGTTTGGTCGCGTAGGTTACAGCCGTAGTTTTAAGTTGAATCAGGAATCATTTCAATTCGATGGCATACAGGCCGAAATGAATGAAGGGATCTTGAACATTGCCTTACCAAAGCGTGTTAAAGAAGAAAAAGAAAGTTCGCGGTTCATTGCAATAAAATAAGCGTTCTGCTTAGCAACCAACAAAGCCCGGACCTTAAGGTTCGGGCTTTTCATTTAATGAGGATATTAATTGCCCCGTCCTTGCGCCACCGCTATAGCTTTAGCGCAC
>JAYUZA010000036.1:0-3094 GCA_043752145.1 Flavobacteriales bacterium | reverse complement strand
CGACCTTGAAAAATATTATCCCGATGCGTGGACAATGATGCAAAATCACCAATTAAATTTTGTGTTCGAGACCGTGAAAAAAAATCTTGAAAAAGGTATTGCCGAGGGATATTACCGCGATGATCTGAATCCAGAAATTATTGCACGTGCTTACGTAACAAAAATTTACGCCATGATAGACCGTACCGATGAAATATTAAAAAAATACGATTTCGGAACTATTTACGGTGAAGTAATGCGCTACCATTTACGCGGAATTGCCAGTGAAAAAGGACATAAAATGTTGAACAATAAATTAAAATCATTCTTATAAAATAACCTATGAAAAAGTTACTCTTATTTGTACTCCCCTTTTTTAGTTACGTAAGTCAGGCGCAAGACTCAACCGCGTTTTCACTGCAACAGGCACAAGACTATGCTGTAAAAAACAGTCCGCTTGTAAAAAACGCACAGGTCGACATTAAAATTTATCAGCAAAAGGTAAAAGAAATAACGGCTATAGGGCTTCCGCAAATAAATGCCGAAGGAACGTTTAATCATTTTTTAAATATTCCAACAACTGTTGTTCCGGCAAGTGCCTTTAGCCCTGGAGCACCGGCCGATCTTTTAGTACCTGTACAATTCGGTACAAAATTTCAAACCAGTGCAGGTGTTACACTTACGCAATTGATCTTTGACGGCTCGTATCTGGTAGGAATAAAATCAACCAGATCAATAACCGAACTCCAATTGTTGTTGGAACAAAAAGCACAGATCGATGTGAAAAATGAAATTGCCAAAGCGTATTATATGGCTGCTGTTGCCGATGAAAACATCAAGACCCTTGCCTCTACTTTAACAAATCTTGAAAAACTTAAGGTTGAGCTGAGCGCCATTAATAAAGAAGGTTTAATAGAAAGTCAGGATGTTGAACAACTTGAATTAACCCTAGAGGGTATGCGCAACAATATTTCGCGCGCAAACAATATGAAAAAAATGGCATTCAATTTATTGAAATTAAATATGGGGATCGATATCAGTAAAGAAATAACCATTACCGAAACCATTGACCAGTTAAGCGCGGCATTTAATTCGGGCGATTATGCTACAAAAGAATTTGTACCATCTCAAATTCCCGAATACAAGATAATGGTGACACAGAAAAAATTAGGTGAGTATACCATTCAAAGTGAAAAAGCGAAATATTATCCGTCATTTGGCGCCTTTATTACCCACTCGTATAATTTACCCAGCAATAAAATGGATCAGTTTGATAACCGCAGATGGTTCCCTACCACCATTTGGGGTTTAAAATTAACCGTGCCAATTTTTTCGAGCGGAATGCGTATGGCACGAGTTGAACAGGCTCGATTGGGCCTCGAAAAATCGGTCAACAATTTAAGTAATGCCGAAAACGGATTAAAACTTCAGGCCGAAAGTGCCAAACTAAATTTATCATTCGCTTTAGAAAGTCAAAAAGCCATGAAAAATTCATTGGAACTTGCCGATCGTATTCAACAAAAAACACTTATTAAATACAAAGAGGGTATTTCATCAAGCCTGGAATTAAATCAGGCGCAAATGCAATACTTATCGGCACAAGCCAATTACATTAACAGCATATATACCGTTTTAAGCAGCAAAGCCGAAATGGATAAAGCATATGGAACTGTAATAACTCCAACGAAATAAAAATTAAAACCATTAAAACCTTAATATGAAAACCCATCCTATGAAAACGATAAAATTTGCAACACTGGCGCTGGCAATGATCCTGGTGAGCTGTGGTGAAAAAACCAAACAAGAACAATTAAAGGAAAAAGAAAAAGAATTGATAGCGCTTACCAAAGAAGTTAATACGCTTCGAAAGGAAGTTGCTGCAACTTCGAAAGACACAGCATCGGCCAATTCAAAAACCGTTGTTGCAAGCCCGGTTTCAACTTCAACATTCCTTCACAGCATTGATGTACTTGGAAAAGTGGATGGTGATGAAAACGTACGCATTGGTTCTCAAATGGGTGGTAACGCCACTTCGGTTAATGTTACGGTAGGCGATAAAGTAACTAAAGGTCAATTATTGGCCCAAACAGACAATTCAACAATGGTACAAGCAATGGAAGAAGTAAAATCTCAACGCAGCTTTGCCAACGTACTTTACGAAAAACAGGAACGCTTGTGGAAACAAAACATTGGTAGCGAAGTTCAATACTTAAGCGCTAAAAATAATGTTGACGCTATGGACAAACGCATCGCCACATTGAATCAACAAATTGCCATGACGCAATTGCGCTCACCTATAAATGGCGTGGTAGACATGGTTGACGTAAAACCCGGACAAATGCTGATACCGGGTATGCCTGTGATTGGGATAGTTAATAAATCGAAATTGAAATTAAACTCTGAATTATCGGAAAATTATATAAGCAAAGTGAAAAAGGGGGATCAGGTTTTGGTGTCTATTCCCGATGCAGGCGTAACATTTGAAACATACATTAAATATTCAGGACAACAGATCAACCCACTGAACAGAACTTTTACGGTTGAGATGCCGATAGAGAAAAAACACTATGAGAAATTAACACCTAACATGGTGGCAAAGATCAGCATTGTTGACTATTCAAAAAAAGATGCCGTTGTATTGCCGGTTGGGGTGATCCAAAAAGATCAAAAGAATAAATACGTATTTGTAGTTAAGCAAAGCGGTAAAAAAATGCTTGCCGCAAAGCAAATCATAAAAACGGGACAAACTTATAACGGCAAGGTCGAGATCATTGAGGGATTAAAGGCAGGTGATAAAGTTATCACTGTTGGTTATCAAAGTTTACAGGAAAACGATGAAATTAATTTTGGTAAATAACAAACAGTTTAACTCCTTAAAAAAACATTATGAGCCATAAAATAAAAGAGTTTTTTGCTTCCAGTTGGGCAATTGACAATAAAAAAACCATCTATATACTTACCATCATTTTAGGATTTTGGGGTATGTCGTCATACAACAGTTTACCCAAAGAAGCATTTCCCGAAATTGTTGTACCAACTATTTACGTAAGCACGGTTTATCCCGGAACATCACCGGCCAATATGGAAAACCTGGTGACCAAACAAATTGAAAAAC
>JAYUZA010000035.1:0-3103 GCA_043752145.1 Flavobacteriales bacterium | reverse complement strand
CAATACGCGGTGGTTTGTGTACTCATCCATGTATCTTTATTTAATTCCTTGCTTAAATCGCGCGCCAACAATGCCGCTGCCGTTTTGTTTTTCATGATCACCATTGTTTCCAATATCATAGCACGGTCACGCACATCACTACCAAATGAATATCCGGGATTTGCATACACGGGAATTTTTGTACTTAAACCGGTGGTAATTTCTTTTGCAACGGTTGATTGTCCCGCCAATTGATAAGCAGCAGCCAAACGCCATTTTTCTTCAGTTGCAAGCTTTGTGTACTCACGCAAACGATTCATGGCACCCAAATCGGCTTGTTTTCCCAAGGCCAATACAAATAAACGGTACGCCTGATCGTATGTATCGTATGAATACGAACCATAATCGTAATTGTACTCATTTGTATTTTCCGCTTTAATTTCGGTTGGTATTCTGAAATAACGTGATTTATTTTTCAAATAATTCAAAGCATTATTTTTTAAACCTGCAGGAACTTTATATCCCAACGCTTCGGCTTCCAATAGGAAATGTGTTGCATACGTGGTTCCCCATGGAGATGCATCACTTTGTCCGGGCCAGTAACTAAAACCGCCACTACCTGTTTGAAACAACGCGATTCGCTTAATGCTTGCCTGAATGTTCTTCTTAATTTCTTTTTTGAAATTGGCATCAAGATCCATGATCTTACTTAAATACAATTGCGGAAATGCCGAACTGGTTGTTTGCTCAATACATCCATGCGGATATTCGATCAAATATTTCAAACGCTCACCCAAATTTACCGGTGGAATGGTTGAAACCTCAATGCTGGCAAAGTTAGAACCTTTTAATCCGTTAAAAGCCATGTTCGCGTCCCATGATTTACCGGGATCCAATACTGTTTCATACGCATCCATAATTTTTGGATTGCTTGAGCGAACCTGAATTTCAATTTCATGTTTGGCTGTTTCTTTTCCGCTGCGCGCAATTACAGTTATTTTTCCAACACCTAATTTATTTGCTACCAAACATGGAAAATTGATCACTTCATCGCCCGGTTTTGCAAAACTTATGTTCTTTGATTTGCCGTTCTTAAAACTAAACATATCGTTAGCCTGAATTTCGATGGAAACATTTTTTACATGTTTTTCCATGGCAAATACATTCACCGGTAATTCAACTTCTTCCCCCGGACCTAATACTCGTGGTAAAGTTGCCAATACCATCAGTGGACTGAGAACGGGAACTGTTTTTTCGGCATTTCCATATCCACGATCTTGTCCCGTTACAACCATTACACGAACGCTTCCCACATAATTGGGAATTTTTACTTTATGGCTGGCACTTGCCCCCGCTTTTAATTCAAACGGACCGGCAAAATAAACCATGGGTTTAAATCGGTTGGCTTTAGTTTCGCTCTCACCATCTTTTTTTCCTTCGGCATCACCACCTATGGCTAAAAGTTCATCCATTTTCACTGCGTAACTTCCCAATACATTATCATAAATATCCCATGTTTTTACACCCAAAGCATCGCGTGAATAAAAATGACTCCACGGATCAGGCGTTTTAAAATTGGTAAGATCCAATAAACCTTCGTCAACAATGGCTAACGTATAGGTCATTGGTTTTCCATCTTTCTCTTTTACATTAATAACCGGACTCGATTCAGGTTTAAATTCTTTTGCACATGCAATAACCGGATTTAAATGCGAATCTTTATTTTCTACATTGATAGGAACTATACCATATAAACGTATCGGTAGGTCGTTTTTCACTTGTGCATGCGGTTGAACCAATGTTATGTCAACGTAAGCGGTAGGTGCCATTTCGGCCGTTGCTTTAAATGTATATTTTGTTTCACCTTTCTTGGTTTCGATCCACGATTTTTCAATGATGCGTGTTCCGCTTTCAATGGAAATCAAAGCCCGACCATTTGCAGGCGAAGGAATAGTTACCGTCACACTTTCGCCAACCTCATACGTTTTTTTATCTGTGGCGAAGGTTAACATGGTTGCATTTTCCTTGTCGGTTTCGTTTTCACGGCTGCCATAAGGCCAGTCAACGTACAACTGACTTCCCGTTGTGTGGTTGCTCTCCACGTCTTTTACCAACACAAGGAAATTTCCCCACAAAGGTTTATTCACCCTTAATTTAAATGTTCCGTTTCCGCTACTGGTTGTTAAGGTTTGTGATTGATGCGGAATAATTCCGTTATTGGTAATAAAGGCCATAATATCATTGTTATTATAGCTATCCCACCACCAGTGATTTTCTACTTTGTAAACCTTTACTTCAACTTTACGCGAAGCAGGTTTACCATTGGCATCAACTGTAGCTATTTTAATTGAATGATCTTTATCGGTCACCAATTGGTTGTTGTAACCTTGTCCCTCAGGAACTTTTATACCCGCGTAGTGCGTATACGGGCTATACGTTAGTGATGACTGGTCGATACTAAAATCACCACCTTTTTCAAATACACGGGTAGTGAAATACGCTTTCAACATTCCCGGAGCGTTTTGGCCTGCGTTAATCTTAACATCAAATGTCGCTTCGCCATTATCGTCTAAGGTTCCATCAAACAAGGTCATTTGTTGTGATGTAAACGTTTTGGTAGGATTATCAAAAACATAATTCTTGTATTTTTCAAATGAAGTAGAACTTCCGTTAAGTGTCATTTCTACCAATGAATTCATGTTACGAGCCGGAGCACCGTGCAACCATTTTGCCGAAATTTTTCCGGTGGTGGTTTCATCCAGAGCCGATAATTTTTCTTTTCCAAAATCAAGGTATAATTTCAACCTGTTTGGTTTGATGGTCTCCACACGAATGCTTTGATAAAATTCGCGGTTACCCACCATAAAACGGGTTGACCAATATCCAGTTGGATCTTCCGATAATGTTGCAGTTCTGAAATCGTACAAACCATTTACATTTTTACTGCGCACAATTTTTTGTACAATTACGCCACTTGGGTTACGCAATTCCATTACAACCGGGTGATTTTGTGGAAGAACTTTTTCTTTATCCTCTAACATGAATGAAAGAAAAATACTATCGCCCGGGCGATAAACACCACGCTCGGTATAAGCAAATCCTTTTACGCCTTTATTGGTGGTTG
>JAYUZA010000034.1:0-3112 GCA_043752145.1 Flavobacteriales bacterium | reverse complement strand
AATTCCGATCTGGCTGCCATTACCAGTCAATACTATACTTTTTTTGGTGCCACTCAAGATGAAAATGGGACTTTTCAAGGCGGAACAGCAGCCGACCACTATGAAAATCAAAATCAAATATTAGAAGGTTTTGCTTTAAGAAATGGCGACCAGCCACAAGGCGTTTATGGTCTTTGGAACAATATCGGAACACGCGCTGGGGCAAACGGTAATCCCTTAAACGGTAAATCTGAAATAGGTCAGTTTCGTGTTACCGCAAATGGTAGTGCCGATCTTGGTAAACACTCAATAACTTTAGGTTTTGAGTATGAACAAAGAAATGACAGGTTCTTTAACGTAAATCCAATTGGATTATGGTTCCAGGGCCGTTTATTACAAAACAAACACATCAATGAGATTCCGAACGACACGGTTGGTAATACCTATTTATCTCCGGGTCCTGTGAGCGGCAGCGCATATCAGAATTATGTTCCTGAGAATACTTCTCCAGGAGATTATAATGCTAATAATGCAAGTGAAACACAATCGTTTTTTGATTATAATGTAAGAACGGCTCTTGGTATGAATCCTGATGGAACCGACTTTTTAGATATTGATGCGTACGATCCGAACATGTTTAAACTTGAGTTTTTTAATGCCGATGAATTATTGAACAATGGTTCAAGTTATGTGGCTTATTCAGGTTACGATCACACAGGTCAAAAAACAAAAGGAAAAACAGATCTTTCAGACTTCTTTGATAAGCGTGATGATTTTGGAAATAAAACAAGATCAGTTGGAGCGTTTCAACCAATTTATAACTCGGTTTATTTGATGGACAAGTTCGCTTTTGATGACTTGATCTTTAACATCGGTGTTCGTGTTGATCGTTATGATGCCAACCAATCGGTATTGACCGATAGGTTCTTACTTTTCCCTGCTAAAACTGCCGGTGAAATTACAACTGCCGATAATATTACCGGAATTGATTCACGTCCGTCTAACATTGGTGACGACTACTATGTATATATAGATGATGAGCAATCAAGAACCGTTACAGGTTATAGAAACGGATCGCAATGGTACAATGCCGAAGGTGTTGAGGTAACTTCCGATCCATCGGTTATTTTCTCGAACAATCAAGCACAACCTGTATTAAAGGTTGAAGAAGACGGAGTAGCCGGAACACATATTGATGCATTCCAGGATTATAAACCGCAAATTAACGTGATGCCGCGTATCGCTTTCTCATTCCCTATTAATGATGAAGCATTATTCTTTGCGCACTACGATGTATTAACCAAGCGTCCTACTACAGGAAATCGTTTAGACATTATGGATTACTACTATATCTACTCACGTGGAGCAGCGGTATTGAACAATCCAAACCTTAAACCTGAAAAAACAATTGACTATGAATTAGGTTTCCAACAAGTGCTAACCAAATCATCATCGTTGAAAATTTCAGCCTTCTATAAAGAGTTACGTAACATGGTTACGGTTGTTCAGGTTTACGGAGCATATCCGCAATCATACAAATCGTTCGATAACATTGATTTCGGAACGGTAAAAGGATTGACTTTAACATATGATCTTCGCAGAACACAAAATCTTTGGATGAAAGCTTCCTATACACTTCAGTTTGCTGAAGGAACAGGTTCAAATGCAGGTTCACAACAAGGTTTAATTAATGCAGGTTTACCAAACTTACGTTCGGTATTGCCTTTTGATTATGACCAACGTCACTCGTTCCAGTTCACTGTTGATTATCACTACGGAGAAGGAAAAGACTATAACGGTCCGAGAATTGGTAAATGCGATATTTTTGCCAATACAGGTGTTAACTTTATTGCCTTGTTTGGTTCGGGTACACCGTATACCGCTTGGGATTTTGCTACACAGGGTGTTGGAACAGGAGCATTTAACGGCTCTGTTGCAGGAAGTATTAATGGTGCACGTATGCCCGGCCAGTTCCGTATGGACATCAACATCGACAAGAACATGACCTTGAAATTTGGTAAAAAAGGAAAATCTACCGAAGGCGCAGGCGAATCTACGGCAACTACTAAAGAGCAAAAATCGGCTAACCTTAATGTTTATTTCTGGGTAACAAATATTTTAAATCGTCAAAACATCAATTCAGTATATAGTGGTACAGGAAACCCGCAGGATGATGGTTATTTGACAGATGCCCGTTATACCGAAGCAATTGCAGGTAAGAACGATCCAGACGCGTTCCGTTACTATTATGGTTTAGCGGTTAACAATCCATTTAATTATGGTTTGCCACGTCAAATTCGTTTAGGTATTAAATTAGATTTTTAGGATTATATACAGATTGAATTAAAGATTATGAAGAAACAGGTTCTAACAGTTGTTTTAAGTGTGTTTTTATTAAACGCATGGGCGCATAAGTTAACCGGCCCCGGTAACAGCAATAATAATAACAATGGCAATTCAAACGGTTTAGTTAACCGTGCCGGAACATGTGCAGCCGGTTCGGCTTTACAGGTAATGGAGTTTAATAACGTTTCGGCTTTGCTTGAACAAGGTGGTTTATTATTTTTAGATCGCTCTTTAAATAAGCCTTCTTATGAAGTTCCAAAAGGTGGTGGTGTAAAAGCCATTTTTGGTAATTCTCTTTGGATGGGTGGAAAAGATTTTAACGACCAGTTAAAGATCGGTTCAATTATAAAATTCAGAGCTACAGGAAATGATTTTTGGGCAGGTCCATTAGTTCCGGGTGTTGCAACTGTTGAAGATGCCGTTTGTGCCGAATACGATAAATTCTTTTATGCCAACCGTGCCGAAGTGTTAACTTTCTACAACGATTTTCTTGATGATGGATCAGTAAGTACAGTTCCTCTTAACATTGCTAACTGGCCTGCATATGGACCCAGCGGACAAACGCTTGCTCCTTTTTATGATGCCGATGGAAGTGGAGATTACGACCCAACCTTAGGTGATATGCCATGGTTCCAATTCAAAAAAACCGATACTGAATTACCTTGCGGCAACGACAGGCGTGTAACCATGTACGGTGACCAGGCTTATTGGTGGGTATTTAATGATAAAGGAAACATTCATACCGAATCAGGTGGTGATCCAATTGGTATGGAAATTCACGCGCAGG